>JAUVDF010000152.1 GCA_030595455.1 Fidelibacterota bacterium
TTCCGGAATGGCCAGTTCATCAGAGGCTTTCTCAATGAAACGACGTAGAAGTGGCAGATTCTCTAGCTTGGATGTTGAATCTATCTCGTGTCTTCTAGGCTTGTCATTGAAGTCACGCCTGACAGCCAAAATGGCTATATCATCAAACTGGTCCGTTTTCTGTATATGCTCTTTGATGTGCAATTCAATGTGAGTGACCAGGCTTAATGCTGAGCTAAAAGGTTTTTCGATTTTCCTAATGAGATTCTCTTCAGTAAATGACTCACCTTCAGCATTGCGGGAGTCGATCACTCCGTCGGTATATGAAAATAGGATATCACCTTCTGAAAAAATCAGGGTTTCAACTTCGAATTCCACACCACTCATCAAACCCATTGCCGGTCCGGTGGGCAATAATTTATTTTTGATCTGCCCTTGATAATCGACAACAAAGGGAACGTCATGACCGGCATTTATATAGTATAATTGGTCTGAAGCTGGATCGACAAGACCCAGGAAAAGGGTAGCAAACATGTTTTCACTATCATGGGTGTTGCAGATATAGTTGTTCACAGTACTGACAATACTGCGGACATAATTATGCAAGCTTTCGCCGGGACTACGAGCCAGACTAAAAGATCTGATCAGACTTCTGAACACAACCATAAAGAGTGCTGCACCCACTCCCTTGTCACAAACATCCCCAATTAAAACCATAAATTTCCCGTCCTTACCTATGGGAAATGCATCATAAAAATCCCCGGCAACTTGACGCGCAGGAAGGAATGTTGAAGATAATTCCCAACTTTTCATCGAAGGCAGGCTTGCTGGCAAGAAACCCGTTTGTATCTGGCGACCGATCTCCAGATCCCGTTCGGCCACATCCAGCGCTGATTCTGTCCTGGCATATAGTTGAGCATTGTTGATGGCAGCTGAAACCTGACCAGCAATAGTCTGGATTAAATTTACATCTGTATCCGTGAATACATAGCTGGGGTCCAGAGCTGGCATTGCGATACTTCCGATGGGTCTGCTCCGACTAAGTAATGGGGCAATAAGAACAGACTTGACTTCTAATTCTTGAAAATGCAGATGGAGTTGTTCTGTTTTGGGATTTGTGTCAGCATCTGTGATAATCAACGGTTTCCGGCTTTCGATCACATCGCGAGTTGCGGTGAATCCTTCAAATGGCAGGACAAAACCTCGATGACTCTCCATTTTTTGATCAGGTGAGTAAAAAGCCACGACTTCAAGTCGCTCATTTTCTTGATTTATGAGACCTATAGCAGCGTATTTCAGTGGGAATAAATTGGTAAGCTCCCGGCACATCGAGTCCAGGATTATCTCTAGATCCAGAGTATGGTTGGCAAGACTGGAAATATTATTGATCTGGTCCAATTCCAGATTTCGTCTTCGCAGATTGTCGCGATTTCGTTTTAGTGCCGACCCTGTTATCACAGAGGAATAGCCCACAACTGCCAGTAAACCAGTGGCCATGATTCCTATGGTCTGAATGTCTGAGAGATCAAAATTATAGATCATTTTGATACTTTGATGAGGGAGTATTTCAAAATGCTCGAGTAGGATCATCATGTTGTATTCTAATATCGCTATAACCGCCACAGTAATAGTAATCCTGCGAGGAGCAGCAACCCCGATGTAGGCGATCATACCAGCGAACACTAAAAGCAAATGTCCAGCATTTACGCCACCGGCGAAATATACCAAACCAGTAAAGCAGGTAGTTTCAAAGATATTTATTGAAAGGGAAACGATTTCGTAAAGTTTACGACTTCGAATACGTTTTAAAATAAGTACAGAAGGTGGATTAACCAGGATGAGTAGCAGTGCGATAATGGTCATTCCCTGAAATGACTGGGTTGAAAAAGTACCGGAAAACCACCCTAAGAACAAGGTAGCATAAATGCCAGCCGTTGCGCCTGCTCTAACCCACCCACCTGCTACATGTTTCCGGTGTAGAGCTTTTGCTTGCTTTTGGTTTAGATAATTTTGGTTCTCAGTAAATTCCATTTTAAATCAATAGCTCTGATAGATTAAACTCGATTCAATTATATGACTGTTTTGGTATCCTTTGTATTTAAGCTATTTCTAATATTATCCAACCGCTTAATAATTAGAAGCTGATCGATTTTGAAGAAGCCTCGGAATTCGAGGCTCTTTTGGACCTATTATTGGGTTTTCCTGGTATCATGACAAAGGCAAGCAGAAGGACAATTGGCAGAGATCCAGGGTAAGTGCTAGTGCCTCCCTATTAAATCGAAATTATCTAAACAGGGACTTTCTGCAGTTTCGAAGCTTACTTTTTGTCACCTCACGGCCGGAGTGTGGGGATAGTCTGGCTTACGCTTCTGAAAAGATAAAATATCAGGCTTTTGAATTACTCCAGCATCAATGTTCACGGCTCGCCTTAGGGTCTCATTCTGTTGCCAGCTCGAATGCCCTTCTATCACATCTGGTAAATGAACAACCAAGGCCCCAGAGATAGACCGGGAAGCACTTTGCCAGAGATAACTCGGTGTATGATCTACAGCATAATAATCTACCGTTCCAACTTTAAACATTGGTTCGCTGAATGTGGTTGGCTTGGCAAAGAAAAAGCCCATTCCTTCGTCGCAACTGACATCGATGATCAAAGAACCCTTCTTGAGGAATGATCGTTCTTCTTCACTCACAAAGAGGGTGGGATTTCCCGGATCTTGAAAGGTGCCGTTTACTATGATATCTGATTGGCTGACTAGATCCTGCAATGGTTTGGTGGATCCATCGTGTTCCACCACTACCATACGTGCTTCACCTTCATTGCCTTCCCGGATACGAATATAATGACAATCTAAGACCTCCTCACGAATTTCGTGATCAGGACGCTGGATACAAATCGTGATATCTCTATACCCCCGTGCCTTGAGAGCGTAAATCGCGCCTCTGCTGACTGCACCAAAACTAAAAATAATTACCTTACGTTGCCTGCCGTAATGACCATCGATTCCCTTAAGTTGCAAAGCATGTAACACGGCACAATAGCCAGCCATTTCATTGTTCTTATAAAAGGTGTGACGACCAATCTGTTTATTAGGACCCCATACGAACATATCCTCAAAAGCAATGAGCGTTTGCTTTCGATCTATGGCAACTTGAGTAATAGAGCTCTGTTGAACACAATGTGGATATCCCCACAATATCCCACCCTCACGAAGCTCTTCCAGGTCGGCTACCACGGGTTTTGGAAGGATTACATTACCAAGGTCGGCCAATAACTCATGACGTGAAGCGATGCCACCTACTTGCTCAGCCAATTCTGCATCTTCCATTCCAAACAGTTTTCCATAGCCTTCTTCGAATATTAACTGACGGCGAACTTCCTCAGACATACGCGATAAGTGCTCCAGGTGAATCGGGACACGTCGCTCATCCTTTTTTTTTGATGTGCCTATAATCCCAAATTTCAGTTTATCCAAACCGTTACCTCTTTTCTAATCAATTAATGGGTGTAAGTCGTCAAAGCATTCCGGAACTTAATAGCTAAAAGTTAAGAGACACTTATGCGTTGTCCAGTTCATTATGCAAGCAACTCATAGTCTTGCTGTTAATGAGATGTTGTTTCGAGAATATCTTAAAGCTACCTGATTCCAGTTGTATTCATAGAGGCAACAAAAAAGGCCAGCAAAGCTGACCTTTAGAGTGTGGGCCCACAGGGACTTGAACCCCGAACCGACGGATTATGAGTCCTTTTCCTGATCTCTATAGATGGTACTATATAAGGTCTAGAGTAGTGTTGCAAACATGCGTTCCCCGCCCGTACACCATTTTCTGCATCCAATACTACTCTATGGA
>JAUVDF010000199.1 GCA_030595455.1 Fidelibacterota bacterium
GCAAATCAAGCTTGATCGGCCCATGACCCATGATCTCCTCTCAACCGTGATAGAGACGCAAACAGATGGTTTGGAGAGCGTCATTATTTATGACCTTAAAGCGGGTACTTTTTATGCCCGGCTGAGCATCAGAAACCATAATAATCTGGAAACTGTGGAAGCCCGACCCAGTGATGCTATCGCACTTGCTTTACGTTCTCGAGTACCGATACGGGTCGCGCTAAAGGTGTTTAATGAAGCTGCAGTGACTGTTCCCATGGAAGATGACCATAACGAGCAACAACCGACCTTCTCAGAGAATGTTCACGAAATTACGAAGCAGGCAGAAATCCGCTTTGATCTTGAAAAGGATTTACGTGAGGCTATATCTTGTGAGGATTATGAGCAGGCTGCTAGAATAAGAGATAGACTGCACGTCCTAACCGGGGAGTGATCCCCTCTCCCAGCATACATTTGACCGTCATCCCTCGACTCCGCTCGGGATGACGAATTTCGATTTTTTTCAAATAAGGGTTTAAGAACGATCCGAAAGCTCAGTCTCGATCTTTTTAAGGGTGTCATCAGGTAGATCTTCCTGACTCTGCGGCGTATCTTTTTGAGCTTTCATCTTGTTAAGCGCAATGGCCAGTAAAACCAGCCCGATAATAAAAAACCCGACAACCATCCAGTATGAAACTTTCCCCACTGTCTCGCTGGCCTTTGGCGAGGCTAAAATGCGATTTCCATAGGGTTGGCCAGTTCTTGAATCAATACTATTCCTGAAATGGTCCAGGATTTCGTCGGTTGTTTTTCCCTCAATTAAAAGTCGCCGAATGGTGATTTTGATCTCTTCAGTTTTCTGATTTTTCCCGTGCATATACACCGGTCCACCAAAACAACAGGTTGCCATAATATTTTTTTCTAGATAAATGGCCTTTTCTTGCTGGTCATCAGTCAGCTTTTTATCGTAGAATTCGTAATTTTGAGTGAATGCGATACCGACAAACACCAGTAACAGAGCTATTGTGTATTTTTTCATGAGAGAAATCTACTCAGGAAAACAGAGTTCTCAATGAATTTCATTGGAGGAGATGAGATTACTGATAATTTTCAAGCTGACGAATTTGTTGATCCCATTAAATAAGGAATGGTCATGTCTCTGATTATTGTTGGCTCTATTGCTCTGGATACTATCGAAACTCAAGCTGGCTCTGTCTCTGACGTTCCAGGTGGCTCTTCCAGTTATTGTTCAATTGCGGCTAGCTATTTTACCACACCGCACGTGGTTGGAGTTGTGGGGGAAGACTTCCCTGAATCTGTTATCACGCTCTTTAAAGACCACCACATCAATCAAGCAGGCCTGGTCTCAGAGCCAGGAAAAACTTTCCGTTGGGGTGGACGCTATGCCGAAAATTTTGATGAGCGCACAACTTTATTTACTGAATTGAATGTTTTCGAGACCTTTAATCCAACCCTGCCTGAGACCTATAAGTCGGCTGATTATGTCCTTTTAGCAAATATTCATCCCGGTTTACAACACCATGTATTGGACCAATTAGAATCGGAAGCGTTTATTGTCTTAGACACAATGAATCTCTGGATTGAGACAGCTCATGCAGAACTCATATCCTTAATGAAGCGTGTCAACATGTTGGTTATTAACGATGAAGAAGCGCTCATGCTCACAGGTGAACGTAATTATGGTAAGGCCGCCCAGAAACTTAAGGATATGGGACCTGAATGGGTCGTGATTAAAAAAGGTCAGCATGGAGCATTACTGTTTCATGAGAGCAATGTGTTTGCCGTCCCCGGTTTAATTTTAGACAAGGTCATCGATCCAACTGGAGCCGGAGATACATTTGTTGGGGCGCTCATTGGTTATTTAGCTCAATCTAAAGATCACTCTTTTGATAACATGAAACTTGCCATTGTTTTTGGCTCAGTGCTAGCCTCCTTTTGTGTGGAAGATTTTTCTGTAAATGGCATAACCTATCTGGAAGAGGCAGATTTGGAAGAACGCTATGATGCCTTTGTCGTGATGAGTCAGTTTTAAGGCACTTATGTCAAAAGTAACCAGAATATCCAGGTTGATTATTTTGTTTATGGCAGTGTCATTCTGGGTCATTTCGTGTGAACGCGAGACTAGTCAGGAACCTGTTATCGACCCTTGTAACCCAGCTGAGCAGGCTGGCGAATTACTTTCAGCAACATACTTTGCCTCGTATACACCGGAACAGGTCCAAACCTATTTGCAGCTTTTTGGCGCACCACTTGACCTGGTGCCGGAATACTCAGTGGATGCTTTTCAGGTTGCCTATCACACTTTAGATAAGCATGATGAACTCACCAGGGCTTCTGGAGTCATGTTTATCCCTCAAGGAATAGATACACTGGATTTGTTAAGTGTCCAGCACGGAACTGTCTTTAAAAGGGATGAAGTTGGCTCTGTAAATCCACTTTATGCTTTGGATGGGATGATTTCTGCCATGAGTGGCTATATGGTCACCGTACCTGATTATCTGGGTCTTGGTGATTCACAGGGTTTACACCCATACTTACATGCAGGATTATCCGCTAATGCAGTTATCGATATGCTCAGGTCTGCCCGGATTTATGCTTGTCAGAATGAGCTCGTATTAAGTGATGACCTTTTTCTAGCTGGTTATTCAGAGGGCGGCTATGTCACCCTGGCAAGCCACAAAATTATCGAGTCAGAGTATTCTGATGAATTCCAACTGACAGCTGTTGCATCCATGGCCGGTCCCCATGACCTACTGGGAAGTACTCGGAGTATCTTGAATCGAAGCACCTATGATATTCCGGCTTATCTAGCCTACATCGTAACCGCTTACAATGATATTTATGACTGGAACCGTCTAGATGAGATTTTCAGA
>JAUVDF010000003.1 GCA_030595455.1 Fidelibacterota bacterium
ATTATAGTGCTTGGTGTCCCCTGGCTTAATATTGCCTGAGTCCCTGCTTTAATTTACTGACTATCAACCAAGCCGTTGAGACCATTGAGTATGGATTTTTCATCAAGACCATATTCTACGATTGCATCGCCTAATTTATGCTCATCAGATATGGCACATGATGTACAACCGCCCAAATGGTGATCTGAAAGGATCTTTTGGGCATCAGGATGTTGTGCAAGGACATCCCCGATATTCATATCAGAGCTGAAGGACTTACTGCCATCAAAAGCAGCCTCCTCTGCACTAGTTGGCACCTGTGGAGCAGTCTGAATCTGCTTGATTGAAGCATTGACATGGGCGCGAACACTAAAGAGATCCTGGTGTAGACTTGCTATCTCCTTGGTTAATCTGGACGTTCTTCTCCATAGCATGAATGATGGTATACTAAAAAGCAGGGCAAGACTGGCAATAACAGGTAACGTCATATTAAATAGCTCCATTAATTCACTAAGATTTCAGCGAGTTGTTCTTTTAGATCTTCGGAATCAAGTTCTTCCGAGTTGTTGAGACGACCCACCACAGTTTCAATATTTTTCATGGCTCTCTCCTTTTTTAAAGTCAGAAAGTAACCATCGAAAATATGATCACCGCGCATTGCGCGATCAATTTCAACGTCCTTGTTGTGTTCATTCAGCTCACTGAAATAGACAACTCGAATTTCCTTAGAATACGTATTATCCCGATAAATTTCAAACATGATCTTATCTTGGTACACCATCATAATAGTCGGCCTTATTTTTCCAACACTGGTTCGAGTTCAGCCTCAACTTTATCAGCATACTGACCATTTCTATTCCCGGTTATTGGTATTTCTAACGTACCGGTCTTAAGATTCTCACTTAATTCAGCCTTATAGAGTTCAAGCTGTTTTTCAATATCCTGCTTGGTGTTAGCCTCTTTGACCTTATTCTCCTGAAACCTCTTCAAAAAATAGCTGATTGTTTCAACTCTGATCTTGATGGAACCGGTTGGTTTGTTCTCATCCAGATCTTTGAAGTTAAAATAAGGAGTGCCTGAGTTCTCTACTATTTCTTCAACGATGGAATAAATAGGTGCATCATGGCCACACTTAAAGTTGGACAATTCCAGCGCTACTAGATTGGGATGGCGGGCAGTAAACTTCGCGCCCCACAGCTTTCTGCTGGTGTTTTCGCTATAGGCATTTTTCCAAACATCGGTGACTTCCAGCGGATGGGATATTACACCGGAATTGACTTCATCTCCAAAGAGTCGTTCCAGCATGTCTTCATCAATGGGCAAACTATCCTGGGTAAATACCGGGTATCCCAGTTTTTGAAACTCAACTAATATTTCATGATTGATGCCAGGATCCCCGTGGTAAGGACGACCCAGGACGACAATCCCCAGCTTTTGCTCTTCTTCTAGTTTATCAAGTACGACCCGGGCTCTTTGGCGCTGGGATGCGGTGTACTGCTCCAGAGCTTTGTATCCAGCAGCAATGGCTCGCTCATTCTCAGCTTTGGACAGTCCTAGAACATCCTTAAAATCCAAAAACATCTGGCGTGCAAATAGCTTGGGATCAGCAATATTCACAAAGGTGTTCATGTAAGTAATCCCCTTGTCTTTGAAAATATCACCTTCTTTAATAAAAGCCGCTTTTACTGATTCCGGCGTGGCAGTCACTGTGGGACATGCCCGGCAATCCACTGTATTTTTCAGATCCGTGTTTAGATCATCGATCATGGGGAAAAAGATGATATCCAATGGTTTCCGTTTATGCTTATGATAAATCAGATTATGGACATGTGGTATCCCCAGTTTACTTGGGAAACACGGGTCAATAGAGCCCCGTTTAACACCCTCTTTATACAGTTTCTCTGTGGTGTAGTCTGAGTAGACTAGATTTTTATACGGAATACCCAGACTTTCAAAATAGGCTGTAAATAGTGGCGTTGTTGAATACATGTTTAAAACACGGGGAATCCCAATCCTGATCTGTGATCGGTTTTTCATCAACTCGACCTGTTTCTTCTGATTGCTCGTCAGCTGAATTCTTGGCAGGGGATCTGCAATAATCTCTGGCTCATAGCTCTGAAATATTTCTTTAGAGGCCAGTTCCATAAAATTGGGATTCGCATCTAATTTGGCATCCAGACCTTTTTTAATCTCGCGCATATCGTTCACATCTTCCACGAGACCTTTCTCACAGGAGTTCCCCACGATCAGTCTTTTTGCACCAGATTCCAAAGGTACTTTCGATTGAAATTCAGGTTTCTCTTTGCGTGAGTAGAACCTTGTTGGACGAGGTTCCTGTGGACCTGTTTTATATGAGAACCGATCGTCTGCATTTTCCATCGGATGTTGAATTTTTACATCAATAAATGTCCGCAGACATTTATTCTTACAAAAATAACAGCGGGTATCTTCGGAAGTATGTGATTGGTACTCTATCTTTTTGGCGGCTTCCAATCCTATAAAAGTTGATTCACGACCATTCTCCCATAAGCGAATCGCTTCGATACCGGCACCAATGGCACCACTTTCACCGCAATGCTCATGAACGATAATATTGGCAGGTTCTTCCTTACCACGGAAGCGTGACTCAATGAAATCTACCTGGGATTTAACTGCTGCCATGTTATGCTGAGTACCACCCTGGAGGACAAAATTAGTCCCCAGCTTGGAGAGGTTAGGAATCTGCGACACATACAGCCAAATATTCTTTGGTAGCACGTTCGCTAATCCAGCCATAATTTCTTCCTTCTTCCAACCCTGTCTCTGAAAGTCCACAATGTCTGACTGCATAAATACAGCACAGCCATAACCAAAGTCCGGCATTGACTCAGCTTGAAAAGCATTATCGGCATATTCTTCAACCGGGATACCAAAGTCTTGCGCTGTACTTTGCAAGAAGTAGCCGTTCCCAGCAGAACACTGAGTGTTCAGCTTAAAGTCCTTTACCTGACGGTTGTGAAGAATCATAATTTTGATGTCCTGACCGCCTACATCACAGATAACATCAACTTCCTTATAAAAGTGAAGCGCTGATTCTGTATGCGCCACGGTCTCGACAATGGCTGCGTCCGCACCCAAAACATCTGATAGGACATCTTTGGCATAACCGGTTGTTCCAATACCTAGAATCTTCAGGGTGGCTCCCTGGAGTTCCACTTGCTCTTGAACACTGGCCACAATATCCTTAGTATCCTCAATGGGATTACCCTTGGAGAGTTGATAGGACTTGACTAATACGTTCTTATCCCGATCCAGGAGAACCGCTTTGGTTGATGTTGAGCCGCCATCCAATCCAATAAATGCTTCTACAACTTGACCTTCCACAAATACCGCGGGATTAAACGGTTTCTTGGCATACTTTTTAAGAAAAGTGTCCAGTTCCTCTGATGAGTTACTCAAACCTTTATTGTTGCCTTTTTTCTCTAGAAGACGTCCTACATTTATGTACTGTTCAAGTGCTGAATAACCTTCATACCGACCAATCTCATCTTCTTCTTCCAGACCAAACTCAACTGCGCCAATGGCAGCAAAATATTGAGCATTTTCAGGAACTGTGATCAGAGACTTGGGATCTACTCCTTCAGGAAGTTGAAAATCCCGCTCAGCCCACACCAGCGGTATATTTTCTTCCCAGGCTTCGCGCATTCCCTTGATATAGGTATTGGGACCACCCAGCAATAATACATTTGGACGTAATGTATGCCCCCGTGTCAAAACAGATAGATTCTGACCCACAATCGCTTCAAATAAGCTGGCCATAAGCTCACTGGTGGGGATCCCCTGTTTTTGGAGACTGTTGATATCTGTTTCTGCAAAGACACCACATTTACCAGCCACATGATGCAGCTTTACGCCATGGTAGGCTTGCTGTGATAATTCTTCAACAGGGATACGTAATTTGGCATTTATTTTATCAATGACCGCACCGGTACCACCAGCACATTTGTCATTCATGCTGGGGATTTTCTTTTTACGTCCCGTCTCAGGATCTTCCTTGAAAATAATTATTTTTGCATCTTGACCGCCCAGTTCGATCACTGATCCGGTATCGGGATATAATTTCTCAACAGCCAAACAAACTGCATTCACTTCCTGGACAAATTTAGCGCCAATGTGACGGGCTACATTTTTTCCACCACTACCCGTTATAAAAGCGTGGATAGATTCAGCAGGGATATCAGGGTGTTCTTTTTCAATCCGCTTTAAGAATTCCAGAACTTTTTCCGGTTGTTTGGTTTCATGTCGCTGATAGTCATGCCAGATTATTTTGTCTGCTTTATTATCGACTAGAACAATTTTTACAGTGGTCGATCCAACATCAATTCCAAGTGTATACTGCTTATTAGTCATGTGATTATTTTCCCTAAACAATAATATTTATGCTATGCTACGAGACGAACTTTGCCATCCATTAAATCTGACACATGGAGTGCAAAATTAGCGGCAGTTCCGACAATTTCATTGACCTTCGGAACTGTGTACATTGGTTTCTTTAATACGGGATGGTCATTGACATATGCTTTCATTTCATCCAGTGATTTTCCAGTACGATCCAGAACATCTTGAAATTCCTGTCTGGCTTTGATGCGGGCATTACCCAGTGCCATCTGAACTCGGCTATGAGCATTAACTTCACCCTCTCCAGAGGTTTCAATTGGGAGATAGATTGCATCTTTATACAATTCTACGACAGCAGCCTGGGCACCATCAGATTGGGTGCTGGGCATACAACCAAAGGGTTTAACGCTGAGCACCATATGAGCCAGTCCTTTGCTGTTATAGTAGATATTTTTCGCCACTTCCAGATGTCCTTCACCTCCGGCAGCCCGAGTATTATAAAATGGGTGTGCCATCCTCTGCAGCTCGTACTGATCCACCAATTCATGGAGTGTGCTGCCCAACGCTCGTTGTAAGCGTGTATACTCACGCTTAAATATTTTTTCTGCCAGCGTCATGGTACCAACTTTTTTCCGGTACCTAACTTCATTTCCAAGCTGCTTATCAAGTCTCCAGAGCGGTGCATCTGAATCGTCTACCCCAATATGTTTGCGATCCTTGGCCTTCATCTTGTATTGGGCTAAAAGATACATGATCCAGGTACCAATGGGCTCTACCAGGACCTCCGCATTCTCTTGCTCCAGGAATCGGAACATATTGAAATTGCCATCACCCTCAGTAATCTGAGCCCAGAATTCACCGGTAACTTTCACAATTGGTTTTACTCTGAAGCGATCAACTTCGATCTCGTTAAATCGTGCTCCTGCTTTATTCAAAGTCCGAGAATAAGCTTTACCCACTAACTGATCTACAAACTTTCCAACATAGTTGATACTGCCACCCAATTTCGTCCCTGCCAAAAATTTGGTCCACCCATTATTCACGTCGAAACGTTTCCTGTCCCGCATGACATCATGGAGATAATCAAGCGTTTCTTCCATCACTGCATCGGTTTTGCCTTCTTCCACCTCATAGGGACGAATTTGATAACCAACTTCATTAATCATATCGCCCACATTGAAAGCATTTATCACACCTAGGAAAAAGTCTAAATTCATATCCAGACCCGATTCCATCTCAGACTGGTTCAAGCCTCCTCCCTGTTGAAATAGAATCACTCGAAATCCATCAAATCCAGAATTACGCAGGGCAAGACGATATTCAGCCTCATACATGCCAAACCGGCAAGGTCCACAAGCGCCGGCTGTTAACAGTACATAGTTATCAATTATTTCTTTGCGATTTAATCCGGATTCTTCCAGACCATGTAAATACTGGATCAAATTACCGACTGTGAAATAGGTGGGGTTACACTGACCATTATTACCGTACTCTTTTCCCAACTGAAAAGCTTTTACATCGGGAGTAGGAATAGCATTAACTTTATAGCCAAGCCCTCTGAGCACACCTTCCAGTAAATGTTCATGACGCCAGGTTAATCCCCCAAATAACAGTGTTGTCGTTGCTCGTTCTGCCTTAGTGAACATATTCTCAACTGGTTTGGCAAACTGCTGAATTGTCGTTTTCTCTATTCCAGCAGCCTGCTCCAGTCGTGAACGTTCGTCCTCAATCATGGACCGAATGAATGCTTCTTTAGAGACAAAACTTTTATTTCCAACCGGGTCACCTGGTAATTGGTCTGAAGTTATTTGAGTACGACTTGATGCCATGAGAGTATCCTTTTTAAATATTTTTCCCAAACTGATCATGCAGATGGGACACAGCACATTTGTCAAGAAATGTGCCAAAGCCTTAACAGGCTATTATTAAAGAATTTAACTGATTTTTAAATTCGAATTAATTAGGGAAAACGCAATAAAATACTTGCACTACTGATCGAATTTTCTGGCATCTATATCGAGATTTTTCATCTTTTGTTGCAGGAACTGACGTTTCATTCCCATCTGAATTGCTGCCTTTGAAATATTGCCTCTGGTCATGAGGAGGGCTTCCTCAATGAGAGCTATCTCAAGGTCAGTAATGTAGGATTGTTTGGCCTGTTTAAAATCTCTGCCATCCAAAGCATATCCAGTTGAAACAGGGTCATGCCGAAATAATTGTGATTCCAGTTGCTTGTGATCAAGAGTATCTCCGGACAATACAACCAAACTTTCCATAACATTTCGCAATTCACGTACATTGCCAGGCCAGGTATGCTTTAAGAGCAGCTCACGAATGGCTGGTGTCATCTCTAAATTATGCTTGGCATTCACCGAAACGAATCGATTGAAGAAGTGTTCAGCTAGAGGCAAAATATCTGACTTGCGTTCTCTCAGTGGTGGAATCGAGACTTCCACAACGTTTATGCGATAGTATAAATCTTCTCTGAATTCACCCTGAGTGACCAATTCATGCAAATTTTGATTGGTGGCTGTGATAATACGAGCATTGGTTGTTACCGTACTGGTGGATCCGAGGGGTGTTACCTGACCTTCTTCCAGGGCACGTAGAACTTTGGCCTGACAGCCTTTGTCCATATCCCCGATTTCATCTAAAAAGAGAGTCCCATTATGGGCTAGTTGAAATTTACCCGGCGTATCCTTGGTAGCACCGGAGAAAGCTCCTTTTTTAAATCCAAAGAGTTCACTTTCGATCAGTTCTTTTGGCAGGGCTGCACAATTAACTGCGATAAAGGGTCCGTCCGGTCTTTGACTCTGATCATGAATGCTCCTGGCCACCAGCTCTTTTCCCGTCCCACTCTCACCGGTGATGTGGACTGTGACTTCTGTTTCAGCCACCTTATGAATGGTCTCTTTTAATAATTCCAGGGCATGACTCTTCCCGATAATGGATTCTGAGGCACCTTCAATAGTTTCCCGTAGGCGCTTATTCTCCATTTCAAGGCAGATCTTCTCATTTGCATGGGTTATTATTTTTCTTAATTCATTTAATTTATATGGTTTAGTAACATAATCGTAGGCACCGGCTTTCATCGCCGCAACTGCTGTCTTTTCAGATCCATGGGCAGTAATCATAATAGCGATAGGAGGCTTATTCAGTGACCTAAGCTTCTCAAGAACCTGAATTCCATTCATTTTAGGCATACTCAAGTCGAGTAAGACTATACCTGGATGCTCTTGCTGAATTTTCTCCCAGGTATCCAGACCATCTACAGCCTGAATAATCTCATAGGTTTGTTTTAAGCCTCTCGCCAATGCTTCACGAGCAACTGTATCATCATCGGCAATCAGGATCTTTAATTTTTCCATAGTCACTATTCTTCTACAGCCATGGGTAATCGGACCGCAAATTCAGCTCCACCTTCGGGCCGATTCCGGGCTGATATGAATCCATTCATATTGGTTACATTTTCTTTCACAATACTTAAACCAAGACCTACCCCATCTGATTTAGTGGTATAATATGGTTCAAAAATATCAATAGTCTCACTTTCTGGTAAGCCTATACCGGAGTCCATAACCATCACTTCAACAAAGCCTTCAAGCTCGCGAGTTGCCAGTTCCACCCGTCCCCCATTCTTCCGACAAGCATGTATGGCATTAAAAATCAAATTAAAAAAGATCTTTTTTAGCTCCTGTAGTGTCCCCGAGACGAAATAATCCTGATCAGTAGCTAGCACCAATTCCACATCATTCAATCTTGCTTCAGTCCGTAACAGAACCACAATTCCCTCTAGCACATCTGTGACTGAGACAAGCCGTCGATGGTCACTTTCGGGATCAGAATATTTCACAATTTCAGACAGGATTCGATTCAAATACTCGATCTCATTTTCGATGGTCACTAAACTGCTGGTCAGTTCTTCCCCCTCAGGCATTTCCTCTTGCATAACCTGAACCAGCGTATTTATGGCACTGAGTGGATTCTTAACCTCATGGGTGATACTGGCTGCTATTTGGCCCAATGATGACAGGTTATCCTGTTTGAGCATCAATCTTTCCATACTTATCTGATCTTCAATCAAGGTCGCATTTTTTATGTAAACAGCCAACTGATTGGCAATCGTTTTTATAAAGTGCATATCTTGACCAGTAAACGATTTATATAACTGTTTCCCACCCACACCCAATATCCCCAATATTGAACCTTTTTCTTCTCGGATTGCGACCACCAACTCAAGGTTTGTTTTAGCAAATTCCAGCTCGATTTCAGCATGCTTGGTATCTCGTGAAATGACGGGATCAGTAGCAGTACTGAGATATTTACCTGTTACTGCTAAACCTGCATATTCAGCCATCTCCGGTTTAACTATAATGACAATACTCACCTCTAATATCTCTTTTAGCTGATTGCTGATGGTCAAAAACAAGGTGTCTAAATTGATAGATGCTTTGAGCTGTTGGCTTATGGTATGAACCGATTCCTGAAATTTTCGACTCTCTTGAAAAAAGAGAGCATTAATTCGCTCCTGAAGCTGAACTCGCGCAGGTTGAAAGAGAAATATTAGCCCAAGTAACAGAATGAGTTCTATGAACTCCACATTCACTGTCGGGTATTGACTAAGAAATTCA
Organism: Fidelibacterota bacterium; assembly: GCA_030595455.1. Classification (GTDB taxonomy): domain Bacteria; phylum Fidelibacterota; class UBA8477; order UBA8477; family JABMPR01; genus JABMPR01. The sequence continues at coordinate 8,988 of JAUVDF010000003.1, forward strand.
GTAAAATTACGAATGCCAAATTGATAGACCAGTACGATGAGACCGGCCAGGGTGAAATAAACCAGCGAAGGTCTCACAAAAATATTTATAAATTCTTTTTGAATTCGATAGTACCCGAGGATGATCCCATGAACGAGGGTCAAAAACAGGAATATAAATCGAATTGCTTCAGGCACAAAACTCACAATACGCAAATCCCAGAAGCTTATAAAGACGACTATGGCCACAAAAATCAGAATGATTCCATTAATATAAAAATAGCTCTTATACCTTTCCCAATGCGGAATTACACTCAGCTTCAGTGAAAAGACCGCGGCGATCAAAATTGCTGAACCTACCCATGCTGCATATGCCTCAAAAAAGATACGAACTCCTGTTGAGGACATATCAACCATTCTCAATGAGCCCTGTTCACTGGTGAAGAGGAAAAAGCCAACAAAGAAAAACAATCCGGTAAGATGTAGGGATGAAAAGATGATTTCACTGGTCCGAATCGAGAATAACTGCTTCTCGCCAACTCTCGTCTCGAAATAATAGGTCCCATATGCATGTATCAAGGAGGCAGGTATGCCACTAATACCCAATAAGGTGATGATCCAGCCCAATCGATTAAAATTAAGTGCCATATCAAATATTATTGTTCTGGGAAAGAGGGCTAAAAAATTACCAATGAAATACAGTAGAAATGCCAACGCGGTCAAAGTGACCACTTTTTCTGGATGTTTTTTGACGGGCCTTCGAAAAAGGACATACGCCAGAATAACGTATAGAATCGTTCCTACCAGGGAGAGGAATAGCGCCCCACCCTCAAAGAACCCAAAGCTTGAAGTTTGTGTTAGTAAATCCATATTCAGATTTTAGAGGGTAAGAAAACTACCGCCAAAATTAATCTTTTCATTTATTCCTCATATGATTTGCACTTTTTTGGATACAAACAAGAGTAGTGAAGCTATACCATACTTGCTATTATCAAAGAATAATTTTGTGAAGTATCTGATGGTGTTAGTTATTGAAGAGGATCTGAGTGGAGTTGGACCACTTTCATTGCAAATCTATCCCACAAACAATAAGCAGTTCGTGAAATTCGTAATATTCGTTGTAAAACTAGTCTGAAAATAGATCGGAGAGAGGTCAGTCCTCAATATCAAGATTAGCGAACTTGGCGATGAGTTTCTTTTTCACATTCCCCTGAAACATCACAGTGACTTTGGCTTCTGGGCCAGCACCCTCTACATTCAGGATCTTGCCTTTACCAAAAATCTTGTGACCCACGTCCATACCGGGTTCGTAGACTCCTGCTTCTCTTTGATTGAGAGTTCCCAGGGCCCGCTGCAGACTTGCTGACCGTTTCTTAGGAGCTGGTTTAGTGGTTTTAGCTTTCGTTCTCGTCACCTTTGTGTTCGTTTTACGGCGATATTCCTTAGGGGAATAGTCACTAATTGTTCTGGTTCCATATTCAAGTAAGTGTGTCGGTATCTCATCCAGGAAACGAGACGGACGACTATACATTGTCTCCCCGTACCGTTGTCTCATTTGAGCACCACTTAAATATGCACGTTCCATAGCTCGTGTCAAGCCTACATAAAATAATCTTCGTTCTTCTTCCAGGGACTCTGGTTCATCAATTGATCGCTGTAAAGGGAACAGACCATCTTCCATACCGGTGAGAAAAACCACCGGAAATTCCAAGCCCTTGGCACTATGCAAAGTCATTAAAGTAACCTGTTGTTGATCGCTATTATACTTATCTATGTCAGTGAGCAGTGCTACCTCTTCCATATAGCCACCAAGGCTAGGCTCATCAACACTCCCAGCATATTCTGAGATAGCTGAAAGGAGTTCGTAAATATTATCAAGTCGGGTTTCACTTTCAGCCGTAGCTTCTTCTTTAAAAAGCTTTACAAAACCGAGCTCATCTACAAAAGCCCGGGTCCATTCATCCAGGTTGAATTCCGATAATAAAGCCGAATATTTACTGATCAGCTTGACAAAATCAATGACTCGGTTGAAGGCTCTGGCTGGCAGATTAATTTCCTGAGCTCGGGTCGCCGCCGAAAATAGTGAGATACCCTGATTAGTGGCAAAGGCGTTAATTGCCTCTTGGCTGGTCTTACCAATCCCCCGCGTCGGCTTATTGATCACTCGCATAAAACTGACATTATCCAGTGGATTTACGATCAGCCTAAAATATCCCAGAATGTCTTTTACTTCCATGCGATCATAGAACTTTGTTCCACCGATGATCTGGTATGGAATGCCATTACGGCGTAGAACATCTTCCAAAGGTCGCGATTGAGCATTGGTGCGATACAAGAGTGCAATATCATGAAAGCCATGACCATTACCGCGGCAAACAGTCTGAATTTCATCGACAATGAGCTTGCCCTCATCCATCTCGTTCCGACCATCCAGAACTTTGATGATTGCTCCTTCTTCACCCTCGGTAAAAAGTTCTTTCACTTCTCTTTTTTTGTTGTGAGATACTACAGCTGAGGCCGCAGCAAGAATCGTTTTCGTCGATCGATAATTTTGCTCGAGCGTAAAGGTCTGAGCACCTGGAAAATGTTCTTTAAAATCCAGGATATTGCCAATATCCGCTCCCCGCCAGCCGTAAATAGACTGGTCATCATCCCCAACCACACACAGGTTCTTATGAGTATGGCTCAAAGCTTCTACAAATAGGAACTGGGCTTTATTGGTATCCTGATATTCATCCACCAAAATGTATTTGAACTGATCCTGGTACTTTTTCAGGATATGAGGGTTCTTTTCAAATAACTCGAGGGGCTTGAGTAGCAGATCATCAAAATCCATAGCACTACTTCTCTTAAGCTCCTTTTCATACAAGGCGTATACTTTTGCCACCCGATCATCAGCTGAAGAAAGTGCCAAATCAGCAGCTTCATCAGGAAAGATCATCTGAGATTTATATTGTTTGATCCCATAGAACACAGAATTTGGTTTAATGTAATCACTGGAGATACCCAGATCCTTCATGATCTTCTTCACAACCAGCTGTCCATCTGAATCATCATAGATGCTAAAGTTCTGCTCATAGCCAATATACAAAGCCTCCCGGCGTAGCATCCGAGCACAGATCGAATGGAAAGTACCCATATTGACGTGGGAGTTGTGGTCTCCGAGAATCTGCCTTATCCGTTCACGCATTTCACCCGCAGCCTTATTGGTAAAGGTCACAGACAAAATTTCATGGGGTTGGGCGACTCCACTCTGAATTAGATTAGCAATTCGATGTGTGAGAACCCGGGTCTTACCACTACCAGCACCAGCAAAGATCAGGACGGGGCCATTTAGAGCCTCTACCGCGGCTTTCTGTTGGGGGTTCAATCCCGACAGTACATTAATCATTTAGAATTTCTCCGACGTTGATAGCGATTCACCTTATTGATATGTTGGCGCAGTGTTTTAGAAAAGGCATGAACTCCAGTTCCATCATTTTTACCCACAAAATAGAGGAAATCAGATTCTTCGGGATCCAGGCTAGCCATAATACTGGCCAGACCGGGATTAGCGATGGGTCCAGGTGGTAAACCCTTGTACATGTAGCTATTATAGGGATTATCAATTTTAAAGTGTTTTCGTTGGATGTTCCCGTTCCAGGTACCCTGTTGCACCAGCATATAGATAATGGTTGGGTCACAATTTAACAGCATGTCCTGCTTTAGACGATTGTGATAGACAGATGCCACCAAGCGACGCTCATCTTCTCTGGCAGTCTCTTTTTCCACCAAAGAGGCAAAGGTGATCAAACGATGGATGTCAAAACCAAACTGGTCGGCCTTGGCTAGCATCTCAGGCTTAATACTTTCACGAAAATGGCTTACCAGTTTCTTGATAACCATAAGCTCATCACTGTTTTCCAAAAACCGATAGGTCTCAGGAAACAGAGTTCCCTCCAGGTGCTTAAAACCCTCCCCGGCAATTTTAAGTAGTGATGGATCAGTCAGTAGCTTAGTCATTCGCAGTGAATCAAGATCAAGTTTGTGACTTAATAAACTGATAATCTCATCAGATCTCAGACCTTCTGGAATGGTTATGGTGATTTCTATCGCTCGGGCGTGAGCCAAAACTTGAATTGCTTCGGTATTACTTAATCGACTATCCAGAGTATAGATACCGGGATAGATCGCTCTGGTTTTGCGTAACAAGTGAGCGGCAAGCTTAAAAGTATTAGGTGATCTGATAACCCCAGCCTGGTGAAGTTGTTCGGCAATTGTACTCAGGGTGGCACCGTCCTGGATAACAATTTCTACAGCTTGACCATTCCCTGATACCGGTCTGGAATCAAAGATAAAGTATAGTCCGGTAATCCCCGTAAAGATGAGAATAATAATAAATGCCAGGCTCAATCGCAGGATGTCTTTCAAGAACAATTTCCTTTTTCTGATCGATCAATATAGAAGAGGGGTTTTGGCATGTCAACGTTCGTAAATATTTATCCAAAATAATGGTTTTTATTTGCGCTGCTATGACACGCCATCTATATTCGCCGCGCTATGGGAAACGAAGTTAACAAAGACGGCAAACACTGGCTCTCCGAGTTACCATTTACGAAAGTAAATTATATTCTTTTCATAGCAGGGCTTTTTGTCATTATTCTTGGATATGTTCTTATGGGAACAGGTGAGCTGAACAGTACTCAATCATTGACTGTTTCACCCATTGTGTTGCTCATAGGCTATCTGGTTATTTTTCCAGTAGCTATTATGTACAAGAAGAAAGACTAAGTCGTTTGATACTTTGGGGATCGTAGTTCAGTTGGTTAGAACGCCGGCCTGTCAAGCCGGAGGTCGCCAGTTCGATCCTGGTCGGTCCCGCATTAAGATCCTGCCTTTTGGTGGGATTTTTTGTTTTTAGTAATTCTAAAAACGAAATGGATGCAGATAACGATATGTGCATGAGGACAGACCCACCCCGTCACAGCTTCGCTGTGCCACCCCTCCACGGAGGGGATTCTCCCGCAGATAGAGTAAATTAATGCTTAGCAAAAACTAGCTTAACGGCAATTAGTCCTCCCCTCGGGGAGGTGCTCCAAGGGAGCGGAGGGGGTTAGAATACAAGCAAAGCATGAAACAGTGGCTGACTAACTCAATCCCTAAAATATTTTCACTCAGGCAGGTTTATCGATACTTCCATCAATCAGCTGGGCAAACTTTTTGGGCTCGCTCCCATGAACTGGTCCATCCTGATCCCATTTCCAGCCACCAAATTGGGTCCGTGAATAATCATCAAAAGCGTCCTGAATTTCTTGCTTGGTGTTCATAACGAATGGACCATACTGGGCAACTGGCTCTGAGATAGGGCGTCCCTGGAGTAACAATAGTTCTGTTTCTTCACCTTTGTTGGTGATTAATAGTTCCCGGTCTGACTCAAGTTCAATCCGGTTCTGGTCAGGAATAGATTGGGAATCAATGCTTATCCCCTCCCCTTTGACCACATACAGAGACCGCTGACTGGATAAATCTGTCTTCGGTAATACCCACTTGGCATGAGCGCTCATTTTTATCACCCAAACTGCCAGGTCATTATCAGGATCAGCTGCCCATGAATTAGGGGGTGGGGTCGGTGCGCTATTGGATCCATATTTTCCAGCAACGACTGTTATTTCAGTTTCTAGACCAGCATTGTCTTTATTTATAACTTTGGGAATCTGTTCATCCCAAAACATAGCGAAATGTGGATCTACACGTTTATTCGCAGCCGGAAGATTGATCCAGATCTGGAAAAAGTCCATGGGGTTATCGGCCTTCTGCTCCAGCAAAGGAAACATTTCCGCATGAACGATACCATCTCCAGCTGTGAGCCACTGGGCATCACCATCACCATAGCGAGCCTTAGCCCCTAGGGAATCTGAATGATCTATTAAGCCTTTTTTCACAACGGTGAGGGTCTCAAAACCACGGTGCGGATGACGGGGAAACCCTGGGACCGTCGAGCCATGATACATATTCCAGCCATCTCTATTGGAGAAATCTTGTCCAATATCTCGTCCAGCCAATGAAGCAGCAGGTCCCATCTCTTCATTTCCTGCCGGATATTGATCATTGTGATGGACGCAAAACAAGAAGGGGTCGGCCGTTGGCCAGGGACCACTTTTGGGAAGTGCCGTAATTTTTAACACAAGCGCAGTATCCTTTCTAAAACTCTATCTTAATCATTACAATTATACTCACGTTTATAATATCTACTTCTGAGAAACATTACCAGTCTTTTGTCTGGGACAAATGAGGTCTCTGAGTATAGCTGGAATAAAAAAAGTCCCGCGTTTAGCAGGACTTTTCTAGGTAAATCAAAATGCTTCAGGAAAAGCTATATCACGATGCCATCCAGCTTTACATTTTCTTTAACCAAGACCTCTAGTTGCTCCATCTTTCCAAGATCATCCTTAGAAAGTAGGGATACCAGATCATCAACCTTTTTAGCCGTCTGGAATGTATCCTGAGCAACTAATAAGAGTGGCGTGTTAGCAGCTGAAGCCTTAGCGATAATATTTGCTGGCGGTAGAATGTTGTTGGTAAGAATAACACCCGCAGCTTTAGTCTCGATGGCAGCTAGAATCATATCACTACGATCACCACTGGTAATAACCAGCTTATCCGCTTTGTTAAATCGCTGGACGCGTAAAACTGCATCTGCCGACATAGCTCCAACAAATACATCCTTGATGGTATTGCTTAAACCTTTGTCTCCGGCTAATATTTTTGCAAAGAACAGATCCGACAAATACTGCATACTTGGCCTGGTGAGGTTTTCTTCATAAGGAATTACCCCCAAAACAGGTAACTCTAATGCTGTAAAGTGTTCTCCATAGACAGCTTCAAAGTCCTCAACATCGTGAACCTTGTTAACAATCACCCCTGCTAATTTTACACTGCTTTGATCCAATATCCACTTCAGGGAATAAGCATCATCACAGATCTGGTCATTACTGCCGCTAAGAACAACTAGTAATTCACCATCAAGATAGTTGCATAGTGATAAAGCATCTAAATTCACTGAAAGCCCGCGGGAAAGTTCTGTACTACTTTCAATCAGCATGACATCCTTGCCCTTGGAATTGATTTCTGCAATTTCACGCACTTTTTCCGCAGTCGTATTTTCATCATACATAAATCGTAATTTGGAATGATCAAACCCAATGCTCATCGTTTCAGGTGATTCAGTGGCACCCATGGCAGCCGTACAAGCAGCAGCATCAAAATCCCACAATCGTTTCTTGCGATACAGTAAACGATCACCAAAGGGCTTCAGGTAACCTATGTTTTTTGAGGAATTCTTTGCCAGACCGACTATTACGCTCGTTTTTCCGGCATCTTTCCGAAGCGAAGTAACAATTATATTTTTCATGATTTTGAATCCTCTTTATCATCAGATATTAATACGCGTATATCAACAGCGCGGGACCCCTTCCCTTGTTCATAAACAACCATGGGATTGATTTCAATGTCCGTAATGCGGGGAACCTGGCTGATAAGGGTAGCAACTTTCACCAGAGTGGAGACGATACTTTCAATGTCTTTCCTGGCTTCACCCCTCACCCCAAGTAACAA
>JAUVDF010000035.1 GCA_030595455.1 Fidelibacterota bacterium
GAGAGAGAATCTCGTAGATCACGCCGTCACCGTCCACGACATCGTCCATCAACTTCAACTGTTTATGTAGATTCTGATGATCATGGTCGCGATTCATACCATTACACCATGACTGTTACGTTGGAAGAGATGACTTTGCAACAAACACGCTTACGGGTCACAGTCCAGGGACAACATTTGGAAGGTAGTAGTGTGATTGAATCCGGACCAGTTCAAACCCAGGAATTCTATTTAGATTTTTACAATCGTTTGCAGATTGCACTCAATCGCTAGGGGGATCCTTCGTAGCAATTTGATCGCTGCACTTTGGTGAAAGATGTTGGATGGACTGTATATAATCGTATATATCATTACTAATATTAATTACTAATATTGTTAACTGATTTTACAAATTTAGACAATTACATTACGTTTAAATTGTTAAATAACATTAAGGAGGGGTCACATGAAGATTTATAGTGTCGCTTTAATTCTGGTACTGTTGTGTGGAAGTATATTTGCCCAGGATGGCAGTATTCTTCCTGCCCAAAAATCGGCTATTGCTTCATTAGCAACCAATAATGGCTTTTCGCAGTTAAGTCTAGATACCTATCTGCAGGTCAACTATGGTGCCAGTATAAATAATCTGTCAAAAGCCAACGCTGTATTGGTGATCCAGGCTTTCCAGTCTGGCAATAAGCCTAGCCCCAGTGTGGTTATCGCAGCCCCTCCAACGCAGGTAAAACAGGTGATAACGCAAGTGCCTGGTGCCGCTCCAGTCGAACGGCCCAAGGCCAGTATTCTGGAAGCTGGTATGTCAAAACGTTTCTATCTGGTTGACGGAAATATTATTAACGGAACAATTCTAAACATTAAGGGGGATATTTGTGAGATTGAAACCCCAGATGGTACTTTGAACATTCCTAAAAGCGATATTCTTGAAGAGACGGCCAAGATCACCAAGAAGGATGATACCCGCTATGTCGGACCTGTGCTAAAAGATAGCATGCAGGAAATTGTCATCAGGTCTAAGTATGGTGATGTGGTGATCAATAAAAAAGATATCAAAGATATGGACCGCTACCACGGTGGTCAACGAGTGGCCTGGGCTGAAGAGAAGAAGACCTTTTATCAGGGTGAAGCTGTCCTGACTGATATTTTTCTAGATCCCACGGCTTTCCCACTTCCAGCGCATACCTTCTACATTAGTGGACTCTCTATTGGCTATGGCTTTACTGATAGATTTATGCTGAGGACCAAATTTGGTAGTAATTTCTCAGGGGATTTAAATATGCAGGCACACTGGCGCTTCTACCATCGTCCTACTGGTGCCAAGGAATCAGCTGCAGCCCTTGGGATGAGTTTGCATCGTAATTATCCCATGAGGAACCTGGTTGCCCGCTATTCACAGTTTGTAACCCTGGATTCTTCTAATTTAAATCTTCGCTCTGATGTTAGTATTGACAATGTTATGGACGATCCAGACGCTGTTGGTATTTATGCTGAGCTCTACTATGTCATGTCCTATCGTCGGACTATGGAAAGCGGTCGTGGTAAAGTGGGGGCTCACTTTGGTGCCAGGACCAACAGCTTCCCATTGTTAAAGGCAGGTCTGCTTAAAGATGATCCAACGATCAATTGGGAAGAAACGGCTGAATTCATTATTCCCTTTAGACTGTTTGCCGGTTTTGAGTATGACCTCTCCAAAAACATGAAGTTCCTGGCTGAAGTCTGGGCTGATAATGGTAATAAGTATCGAACTTTCTCAGAAACTTGGGATGACTATTTCGGAGATGAGACCCGTTTTGTATTTGATGGAACCGATGGTAAATACTCTATGCTGGACTTTGACTTTGGATTTCTTTATGCTGTGAGTGAGACCTTCAGAGTCGGTATTCACTTTCAGCAACCTTATCTAGTCTTTTACTGGGAGTTCTACGAGCTCTAAATAAGTAAAGCGGGGTACTACTATGATCAAAGTCATTAAGAATCCGCTGCTTTTGACGGTCATCTTTTTACTCGTGGGCTTCTCTCCAAGCCTGCGTGGGCAAGATAAAATGAGCTTTGATGACCAAACCAAGCTGATCAGGATTAAGAAAATCGCCAATGAATGGCAAGGAGCCATTCTGACTATCCATACCCGTGATGGGGAAAGCATAGAGGGTCGGCTCATTGAGGTTTCTGGTGGCAATTATCAGATGGAAGTGAATGAGGAACTGATCGAAGTTCCCATGGAGGATGTTACTATGGTGAGCTTTGAGCCAGGAATACCTGAATTAATACTTACACTTGCTTCATCACTTATGGGCGGAGCTTTTTTGAGTGGAGCTATTCTATTGGCCAATGAAGATAGCAGTCCAGCTGCCGTGACTACTGCTGGCCTTTTAGGTCTGGTTGCAGGGGGCTTGTGGGGCTATTCCACCTTTTATGAGAGTGAAGTAATTCATCTTGAATAAGATCCCAGGTAAATTAGCTGGACTTGGTCTGGCTTTTATCCTGCTCAGTAGCTGTTATCATAATGGACGTATCCGGACCTAGCTGGAGTAACCCCCTGAAGCTAGCTCGCGTCCTTTTCATTCGCTTATTACTGATCTGTCTAACTGGAACGGTGGGATCAGCCTGGGGACAACAGCTTACACCACTTGATACTCTGTACTCTGGTGAATCTTTGGGTCTCGGGATGCGGGTAGTCTTAAAGCCTATTCAACTCTGGCAGCACTTCAGCTATTCACAATCCTTTATGAATTGCCAGTTTGAAAGCTCTTGCTCTAATTTTATGGCTGAGGCTATTCAGGAAAAAGGACTGATTCGCGGAGCAATTGCCGGTACCGATCGCATTGTTCGCTGCAATCCCGCTGCCCACCACTACCATATTCAGAATCCTAATTCACAATTCCATTTTGATGGTCGCCTCATAGATCCTCTGGAATGGGCAGCTGAACCCGAACCGGGAAAGAGTCCAGTGCTGGCAGTGGCCCTCTCAATTGTCCCGGGATTGGGCAGGACTTATGCTGGACGACCCATCGATGGCCTGTTTAGCCTCCTCCTGGTAGCCAGCTTTGCTAACAATGCCTACCAGCATAATCTGGAGGGAAACTCGTTTCGAGTAGGACTGAATACAGCCTTTATGAGCTTGTTTTGGGTGGCCGATATCTATGGTGCTTATCGCAGTGCTAAAATGACCCCTGCTCAATAGTGATAGTCTATATCTGTATTGAATTAACATTCACTTTACAATAGATTCATCGTATTGAAAATTGAATAAACTCAGGACTCAAGTCATTGAGTCAAAATCATACTTAAGGGGAAACATGAAAAAGATAAATTGGATGCAGCTGACCCTGTCCACAATCCTGCTGGTTATTATACTTGGTGCTTGTTCAAGTAATCCATACGTAAAAGAAATTCCCAAGGAGCAGTATGTTGTCATGCTTTCCCTGGATGGTTGTCGCTGGGATTATCCTCAGATGTATGATATGCCCAACCTGGAATCGATTGCCAGGCAAGGGGTTAAATTAGAATCTTTGCAACCTTCATTCCCCAGTAAAACTTTCCCCAATCATTATAGTATCGCTACTGGGCTTTACCCTGATCATCATGGTATTATCCAAAACAGTTTCTATGATCCAGAGATGGACGCCTACTATAAAATTAGTGATCGGGAGGCCGTGGAGAATGGAGACTTCTATGGTGGAGAGCCGATCTGGGTTACGGCTGAGAAGCAGGGGCTGAGAACAGCATCATTCTTCTGGGTGGGGAGCGAAGCACCGGTTTGTGATACCTATCCTACGCGTTGGAAAAAGTATGATCATCATTTTCCTTATGAAGCTAGAGTCGATAGTGTTATTTCCTGGTTACAGCTTCCCAAGCAAGATCGTCCTCGTCTGATTACCTGGTATTACCCTGAGCCTGACGGTGTCGGACATCGTTACAGCCCTGAAAGTCCTGAAGTGAAGGAGAAAGTAGAATACCTTGATAGTCTCATCGGTGATTTTCTCAATAAATTGGCACAATTACCCATCGCTGATCAGGTGAATGTTATTGTTACTTCTGATCATGGTATGGCCCGCATTTCTGGTGATAAAGCGATCTACTTTGATGATTATATCCAAACAACCTGGTTGGATACGGCACTTGGTTCTAATCCGATGTGGATGTTTGATCCCAAAGAAGGCTATAAAGATTCTGTCTACTTGAACCTCAAACGAGCAGATCATATGCAAGTTTGGACCAAGGACAGTATTCCTGAAAACCTGCACTATGGAACCAATTCCCGAGTCATGGATATTATTACAGCACCTGATCTTAATTGGAGTGTTGGCTGGCGTGAGCGTGAATTACCAGCTGACTATATTGGGGGCACCCACGGTTATGATCCCCATTATAAAGACATGCATGCCATCTTTTATGCCGCTGGACCAGCTTTTAAAAATGGTTATGTCCATCCCACAGTTGAAAATGTAAATATCTATCCCCTGATTGCCAAGATTCTAAATCTTGACCCGGCTGAAACAGACGGGAAACTGGAAAATGTTAGCCGCATGCTAAAACCGAAAATGTTGATAGACGACTAAACATGTTAGATCTGGTCTTTCCTGGGGGGCTCTACGTTTTTGCAGGAGTAATCGTATTACTCGTGACCTTTTACCGCTGGATCAATAAGGATGATCAGTGAGATTAGCTTCACATAGGGTCAGAGCATATTCGTTTTTAATTCTGATCATATTACTTGGATACAACTCATGCTCATTGTCTGGGTTAAAACTGCGCTTACGACCTGTCCGTAAACTTATTAACAAAGAAAGAATGTATTGGACGGATAAGGTTGAGTATCGCGGTGATGCCGGAACAGAGTTGGTTTATTATAAAAATGGTCGACCAGCATTAGAACGTAATTTTAACAAGCTTGGCCTACTTGAATCAGTTCGTTATCTGGGGCGCAATGGCGCAGCCATCCGCTATGACTCTTTGGTCTATGCCGATGATGAATTGATCGCCGGATACTACTTTTCTGAACCAGGCCACCAGTTGATACTTCGATTCCTCAGCTATAAACAACAGGGACAACTTAGCCAGCGCTCCTGGTTTGGCGGTTTTGGAGAGCTGTTAAGCCGTGAATTCTTTTTGTTCGACCGGAATGGTCAGCGGCGCATGCGTATGATATTCGATAAACATGATGTGCTTCTGTATTCAGAGACCTTTCGCAAGGGAAGCGATCAACTCGAGATCCAAAACGCCTATACCGGTATGGGGCTACTCGCAAATCAGATTCGACATACTGAGAATCAACAGCCCTATCGCTATGATTTTGATCAGTCCGGCCTGATCACTCGAATATCTCAACTTCATGCTGACGGTACTCCAGCTTGGTCCAGTGATCTATTCTATGATCCAAGTGGTGCCCTGGAACAAGCCAGTTTCACTACAAATGACCGATTTCTCTTTACCTATCTGGGCGATTTGGAATTTTATAAAAAGTCGCTGCGTTCCTGGCAGCATCCCATGCAACCGAACATTAAAACCCAAAGCTTCAAAATTGGACATCAAGACCCTTTTGTGGCTGAACGCACCGAGCTGACCGACGGCAAGCAACTCATCGAGTATCGCTTGCCTGGGAGTGGAGCCTTATTCAAGAGCAGTATTATTAGCGAGTCTGGCCAGGCGCTTTCTGATACCCTGTATGCCAGCCGTTCCGGGATTCAGCCAATCAGTGTTATTGCTTACGATACACTGGGCTTAGTTAGTGAAGAGATTACTTATAATCTGGCTGGGAACCCTAGTTGGCGTCATACCTGGTTCAGAGATAATGATCGCAGAGTGATTAGAGAAGAACTGAGCGAATTACCTGATTCATTCACTGCGGCTGTAACTCGTTTTTATGATGGTTTGGGGCAACCCGCTTTTTCGGAAAGATTTAGTCGTCCTGATGCCTTTGATGGAACCTGGGTTTTTTATAATGGTGGCGGGATTAACAAAACATTATTCTACAATGACCAATCAGAGCTGACTGGATCATGGCTATTCGCAGCCACTGAAGACACGCTTGAACCTGCTAGTTATGAAAGTATTGATTTCTTTAAAATTGAATCAAAGTATGGACCTGGAGATACCTTGACATCTCAACGCAGGTATACAAATGATGGGATTTTAAGCTGGGAGCTGTTTTTTAATGGTGAGGGTCAGCTATACCAGGAGATTCATCGGAAAAATGATGGCTCAATCTACAAGGAAGTAAATTATGAGCCTGAGTCGAAACTAATTAAAGCCAATGTTTATGGTCCAATTGATGTTTATCAGGTAAACCCAGGAGCTGAATTACGTGGTGAATTAGCCTCAAGAATAATTACACGTCTTAATTCACAAGGCGAAACAGTTCAAATTATCTCAAAGAATTCCAATGATCAAACAGAGTGGGAAAAACGTTATGCCTATCGCGATGGCCGCTTGGTGAAATCAGCTCAACTGGGAGCGGATGGAAAGCCAGTCGTCATAGCCAGCTATACCCATAATGAACTGGGACAGATATTAACTGAAAGAGGAGTTGATAAATTTGACTCTCTAGCACATTCGGTTGATTATAGTTACGATGAAAATAATCAACTGATCTGGAAGACTTTCTCCTCAAACTGGATGGGTACCTCAAGTTCCAACCGCTACTACTACGATGATCAAGATAGATTGCAAAGGACAGAAGTCATTGAAGCTCAGCGCTTTATTGAGGCGATTGAATATGCCTATTTTCCTGAATATTATTTGCGGGTAGCTACTCATTTAAACCCAGCAGGGGAAATTTTACGTAAGGAAATCGAAAATTACTTCGCAGGCAGTGTTTTTGATATAGGTGCTACCAAGGGTGAATAGTAGGCGAAAATTTTCACTTCGCCGGAAGAATATCAATGAAATACTAACTGGCACCAAGGGGTGCAAAATGTTATGATACAGCAATGATAAATCTACATACTCTCGCCACTGACGCTGCCCTCCAGGCAGGTAAAATTCTCCTCAAATATTATAAAAATTCCTACGAGATTCATGATAAGGGCTACCATAATCCAGTTACCACTGCCGATCATGAAGCAGATGCCTTTCTCAAAGATTTTCTCATGCAGGCTACTCCAGATTTTGGGTGGTTATCTGAGGAAACAGTGGATTCTGAAGACCGTTTAGATAAGGAATTCGTGTGGATTGTTGATCCACTGGACGGTACCAAGGAATTTATTGAAGGAGTTCCTCATTTTGTAGTCTCAATTGGTCTGGTAAAAAATGGCACCCCAATATTAGGTGTACTGTATAACCCGGTTAAGGATGAATTGATCAGGACTGATGAGTCCGGTGCAGTCTTGTTTAATGATAATAAAGTTGAGATTTGTCAGTTGGCAGAGTTGCAGGAAGCTGGGTGTTTAAACAGCCGTTCTGAAACTCGCCGTGGCTTGTGGGAACCCTGGGCCAACGAATTTCGTGAATTAGTACCTATTGGGAGTGTCGCCTATAAATTGGGACTGGTAGCTTCCGGGCAGCAGGATTTCTTTGTGACCTTGCGCCCCAAAAATGAATGGGATGTATGTGCCGGCCATGCTCTACTTTTGGCCAATGGTGGTTGCCTGAAAATCAACACGGGTGAAGAGATTAAGTATAATCAGCGAAAAACAATAATTAAACCTGGCATGACAGGTGGTAACCAACATTTAGTTGATGCTTTTGTCCAAAGATTTAATGAGCGTGAAGGGAAATAATATGAGCACGGATTCAAAACAATTTGAAGCCCACGATGTCCTGGAAGATGGGATCAGTTTTGTACGCCTGATCAATACCATGGGCTCCGATGTGGAGATCGTCAATGGTGCCCGGGTGTCTTTTGGAAAGCGACGGGAAGAACTGGATGAGAAAGATAAAGTTCTCATTCAATATTTAGCCGATGAACGTCATACATCACCCTTCGAACACGTCGCCTTTACTTTTCATATCAA
>JAUVDF010000183.1 GCA_030595455.1 Fidelibacterota bacterium
AATAGATGTCTCAGAATCTTCATCAAAACCTCACTTTTAATCTTTTCGATCTATGCTGAAAAGCATCAATTCAGCGTCATCATCAGGTAATCTAATCATTTTTTCATGATCCATTCCCAATTTCTTCAGCAGGGCGATCGAGCGTAGATTATCCTGAGTGGAAATGGCCACAATTCGTTTAAGGTCATGAACGTTAAATCCGTATTCAATGGTTGCCAGTGAGGCTTCAGCAGCATAGCCTTGACCCTCATACTGAGGCAATAAGGCATAGCCAATATCTACATCCTCTAAACCGTTGCGTTTGATCAGGCCACAAATTCCCAGTGGTTCGTGATCAGCCAGCCTTTCAATAAGATAGAACCCGAAGCCAAACTTTTCATAACTGGGAATAATAGTTGACTGAAGATATGCTTCAGCCTTAATAATCGAGTCGATATTTCGATCATTTATATATTGCTTCCAACCAGGTGAATTTAAAAGTGCCATAATGAATTTTGCATCATCAGGGGTCATCCACCGTAACTGCAGGCGAGGGGTATTGAAGGGGATCATTAGCTTGGAGTGATCAGCGTTGATTTACCATTCAGACAAAATCTGTTCGTAATGCTCACGATGATCTTCATCTACTTTCATCAGGCGCTTCAAGTAGTCAAGATTACCAACTTCCCAGAGAAAATCACCTATTTCCTGATGTTTAGCATTAAGAAAATTTTGAGTAAAAATGCGGGAGTCCAGGCGTTTGATACTAGCCTCAAGATTTCTTAAAAAATCCTCAAGCAGTTTTTGAGCCTCATCTTTTTGGCCAGAGTCCCATAAATCCAGAGCTTCATAATAAGCAAACTTCATTTTTCTGAAATTTTGGTTTCGGCTTAATTTTTCTACATCCTCAAGACGATCTTTCCAGCCGAGAGAGAAAGCATCTTTGGTCCCGGCTCTGGCAACCTGACGTGCTTCTGTATAGAGCAGACTACCTCCAAACTGATTCCAGGTGTCCAAATCGCCGCCCAGAATGGTTAACACCCAATAATCAATAAATGAGGTCAATGCATTGAAAGTTCGGGCACGGGCCAGCGCATCGCCTTGATTAAAAGCAAACTGCCAGCTTTTATCAAAATACTTCTGGTCGTCACCATTGCCCCAGAAAGCCTTGCCGGTATAGATCTTTTGATATCCAGATTCAGTATAGCTGTCTAAATAGATCGTGGCCTGTATTGTAAAATCAGTGGGAAGGTCATCAAAAGTCCACTGGGTATTTTCAATATAGTAGCTTATGTCCTGGCCAAGTTGCGATACTTCCTGTTGTGGGACTTCATCAAGGTTCTTTGCATCCAGTTTAATTTCCGCAATCAGCCCTTGGGCTGCCAGGTTAACCGCCCAAAGCAGCAGGATGTAAATAGATTTTCTCATAAGTATGTAAATATATTAATCACAGAATTGTTTCCAAATCAATTGGGTGCCTCAAAAGTATCAAATCAAGTTAAACACAGCTATGATTTGACAGTCCCTATATATTAGACTAGATTAATGCTCTATATGTATATAGGTATACTTATTTTATAATGTGCTAATATGAAAATCAATAAAATAAATTTTGGGTGGAGTTCGTGACATAATGAAACAGATCAAAACAATAGTCGTATTGCTTATCGTTCTTATGGTTTCAGGTCTCTACGCTGCCCAGCTTGATAAAATTGATAGTCTGAAACAGATTTTGCGCAGTACTGCAGAGGGTGAGACAGTTGATCTTCTGAATCAATTGGCTGAAGCACATGCCGGCGATGAATGGGAAAAAAGTCAACGATATGCTAGTCTGGCTTTAGACTTAGCTGGTTCTTTAGATGATAAATATGGTTCTGCGGTAGCCAATATGAATCTGGCTTTGTACTATAATCGGGCTCAAAATTATCGGGAAGCTCTTGATCATGCTGCTGTAGCACTAAGTCAATTCGAACAAATTTCTGATGATTGGCAAATTGCCAGGACACTTAGAACCATAGGAACGACCTATGCGCTTCTGAATCAGACTGATCAGAGTCTGGATTATTTTCTCCGGTCCTTGATCATCTTCGAGGATATTCAAAGTGAGCAAGACGTAGCTGAAAATGTCATGGCTTTGGGACGTATTTATTCAGAGTGGGGACAATCAGAAAAAGCCCTGCGATTTTATGAACGTGCAAATGCTATTTATACTGAGAAGCTAGACTACAAGGGCATGTTGGTTAGTGGAAACCTCATGGCGCAGGCTTTAATGTCTCTTGATAGATTTGAGGAAGCAAAAGAGCTACTTCAACAAACATTGTCTACTGCTGATGAACATTTATCACTTCAGCTACAGGCTCTAACCTATACTAGCCTCGGTGAACTTTACCATCGGCAAGCTCAACTAAATACAGCCCTCGATTATTATCTTAATGCACTGGAGTTGAAACAACAACAAAGTCATCAAGGTGAGCTAGCGCTTGCCTTAAGTGATGTCGCTGGAGTCTATCAGGATGCCGGAGATGTTCCTAAAGCGCTTTCCTATTTTAAACAAGGACAGCAGTTAGCTGAGGAATCAGGTGAGCTGGCCATATCCGCTGAAATATGGTTGCGGATCGGGGAACTCTATATGCAGATGGGTAAGCAAAGCAAAACTACCCAGGCCATGCGCTCAGGCCTAAAGCACGCTCAACAAGTCACTGAGCTAACTGTTATTCAGCGCGCCAACTTTCTACTAACTGAGGCCTATTCAAGATTTGGACAAGCAGGTAAAGCACTTGGCTATCAGAAAGCTCTCCAGGAAACTACAGATGAACTAAATCGCCAGCAAAGTAGTCAACGGGTGGCTGAACTTGAAATTCGATACGAGCTGGATAAGATGGATCGAGAGTTGAGTGACTTAAAGGGCGATGCGGTCATCAAGGATATTGAGTACAAAAGACAGGTTACTGTGATGCTGATAGCCGGCACTTTTTCGGCAGCCCTTATGGTCCTGGTTGTTATTTTCATTTTCTACCGGAGTAGTCTGCTCAGACGGGCTGAAAGAGAGAAGATGGATCAATCCTTACGTCTCAAAGCTGATTTTACTGCCATGTTGGTTCATGATCTGCGCAGTCCGCTTACCTCTGTTTTTGGTTTTGCTGAGCTCTTGAAAATGGGTGGAGAAAAACCTCAAGCACAGATTCATGATATTGCAAAAACTATTCGGGAA
>JAUVDF010000135.1 GCA_030595455.1 Fidelibacterota bacterium
GCAAAACTTTGCTCACTAATATTGACACTGGTAGTGATAATGGGATTCCCCAAAGCCTCTACAATAGCAAGCGTTAAGCTATGGTCCGGAATCCGAATGCCCACCGTTTTTTGTTTTGAAATAAGCGCTTTTGGGGCTTCGCGGGTTCCTGGTAAAATAAATGTATATGGACCAGGTAGATAGCGCCTTAAATCCCGATAATTAGCCGTAGAAATTCGGGCATATTTTGAAATATCTTTGATGTCGGAACATACAAAACTAAGGGGCTTTTGCTTTTGAATCCCTTTGACACGATAGACCCGCTCAATGGCAGCTTTCTGAGTGATATCACAGCCAATCCCATAAACAGTATCAGTCGGGTAGATAATAAGTCCGCCCGCTTTCAAGATATCGACAGCCTGCTCAACTGCTTGAGTATTCAAAGTATTACCGTGTAGCTCAATTCTCATTACTTTAAAAAATCCTTGATCATTACCATTGCTGCTGCTGGTTTCTCAAAGGGGAAAAGATGCCCTCCAGCCACGCTTTTGACAACATGATTATGGGCCGATCCCTCAAGCCTCTTAATACCTCTATGATTTACTGTATCAGAGTGTTCTCCAATGATGAAGAGGGTAGGTGTTGTCAGCTTTTTTGGAAGACTCCAGGCGTTCAAAGGCAGTGATTGATAGATGCTGGATTCCAGGTGGGGTGCACAGGAAAGTTGATATTTTCCCGTGTCAGTGGGCTGTAAACAGGTATCAACATAGCCTGTCAGGAACTGTGGCTCCCAGTTAGCAAAGACCTTTTTGGAAGCATAATGGTCCAAGGCTGCTTGTCTGGAATTAAAAATACTTCTGCGGCGATTGGCTGCTTTAGCCAAGGGGATGAGATGAGTAGAGGAGGTCAGTTTTAATCCGCGTATCACCCACAGGATATGTTTTGGCAGTAAAACTGGATCTAGCAAGATCGTCTTCTTAAACCATTCCGGTCGTTTAATCGCCATGAGCATGATGACAATACCGCCAATAGAGTGCCCCATCCCTATCAGAGGGAGTGGGGGAGGATTTTGCTCAAAATGCAGGATAAAATAATCAGCCAAATCGGACCAATTCTGAATGCGACCATTCCAGTGTGAGTTACCGTGTCCGGGAAGGTCTGGTGCTAAAACCTGATAATCATCATATAAGGGCTCAAGGAAGGGTTGATAGAGTCCAGCAGAATAACTGTTAGCATGTAAAAAAAAGAGGCTGCCTTTTTTTGCGGTCCCTTGTTGGTTCAGGGAAAAATCGGATGGGAATGCTGATCTCATAATCACAAAATAAGGTGAAAGCCTGTCTTAGGAAGGGAAAAGACGGTGCATAATAAGGTCATTCACTATATTAAGCGCTGATATTATGCAAAATGGAGATACTGATTTTCTAGAAAGGGTGACATCAACGTGAATCTGAGATTGCTATTTAGTCGTTCAATATGGATCTTAATCTTGATTCTGTGGGTCAATTTTGTGGCTTGCAATGAATTGCCTTCTAGACCCTCCGGTCCCCCTGGAGGAGCGGAAGAGAACCCCCGGATGTTTAGCATTAAGGCGCAATCAGACACAGCTACCACAGGTTCTGTCTTTGCTACCAGTATTAAAGCCCTGAACCTAGAGCAGCGTGAGACCCGTATCTTTGAACAGGTTTCCCTGGGGAATATCCCTCAATTTTTAAGAACAGTAAAGCCAGTACAATTCACGGGGACCATTCATGATAGTGCTTATGAAGTAATTTTTTATGTGATGCCGGATTACCTCTCCGTAGGAACCGATGATAACTATTTCCTCATGCCAATGACTCCCATTCTGGCTCAAAAAGTAATGGATCGCATCGGTGGGATATTTCCAACGCGAAAGATGGTGAATCTCATTTGGGCTGCAGCTGAAGTAAAGCTACAACCAGAACCCATTGCGCCAAGTCCAGCCATGGTGACAATCCCGGTCTTTGACCAGCATAATAGCATGGTTCAATCTTCAAGGAATGCTCTGCTAAGTGAGTATCCACTTGGTGCAACAGTGAGCGGGCATAAGAAAGATGTGATCCTGTCAAATCGTATCTCGGACAATCTGGACAAGGTTGTTATCTATGGTTGGCACTATACAAGTGGTATCCCTATCCAACCCCTGTACAGTGGACACGTAATTTGGTATGCAGACTATAGTCATGGCATTCGAGCAGTATTAACTAAATGCCAAGTGAATGGGCAGATAATGAAAATCTCGGATATTTTGAGTGATCCAGTATTGTACACATTGCTCAGTGATGAATCTGGACCAATGGAAAGCACGCGCTACGATACCTCTGTCTCTAGCTACCAGTAATTCAAAACCGAATTAAAATCACTTAATTTACAGCTGCTGTTTTGTCGTTGAGCGGACACTGATTGGTGAGTGTTTCTCTATCTTAGGTTATGAAAACAAAATCAATCTATCAGTATTTACTATTATCCATTCTAATCATGTTTCCTACTCTGACTATGGCAAAAAATCTGACGTTGCTCCATAGTGACAATCTGAAAAATTATGAGTTACTGGATGTATACCTCCATGGTAATCTTGCATTTATTCCGGCAGGCTTAGGTGGTTTGAACATTGTTAGCATAAGTAACCCGGCCAAGCCAGTCGTATTATCATCCTACCGGGCAGTTAACTGTGATTGGGGTCGAGTTTACGCCTGGGTTGCAGCAGGAGATCATGCCTACGGAACCGGTAGGGAATGTGGTGTTCAAATTATAGATGTTTCAGACCTTAGCAATCCAGTATTAGTAAAAGAATATACAGATACCGAAGAAAATAATGTACGCTATGAACATGCAGAAATATCAGGGACAACGCTGTATCTAGCCCGTCATCAGGCTGGAGTGGAATTTGTGGATATCTCCAAGCCTGCCTCTCCTCGTAAGCTGCGTGTCATTCCTAGTGAAAATGCCTGGGCAACTTTAGTATCAGATAGCCTGCTCTTTATTGCTGATGGAGCAGCCGGTATAAAGGTTGTGGATTTAAATTACCTCCCTAACCCCAGAATAATAGCCTCCCTTAAAACCAGTGGAGCAGCTAAAGATCTCTCACTGAGCGGGACTTCACTATTTGTTGCAGTTGGTGCCGCCGGTGTGGATATGATTGATGTCAGCTACCCTGCAAAACCAATATTAGTGGATAACTATAATACCAGTGGCTATGCGTCACGCGTGTCATCTAATGAGCTGCGAGTAGCGGTCTCAGATTGGGATGATGTTGAGATTCTTGATTTTACATCCAATAAACTAGAGTTGGTTGGCCACAAAAATACCGGTGGGCGGGTTATGGCTTTAGCCATGCGAGATGATATTATCTATTCAGCCGAATGGGAAAACTTAAGCGTTTTTCAGTTTCAATCATCCCCAGCTCCAGATGCAGATTTTAGTGCAAAAAAAATTGAATTTCCCAGAATAGATCATACGGCATCAGACACACTTGGAATAACATTATGGAATAATGGTTCATCAACTCTTGATATAAGTTCGTTCAGCTCAGACAATGCTGATTTCATTATCAGTATGGGCGATAATTCAATAGCATCCGGTGACTCCACTCAAGTTCAGATTATTTACCAACCATGGGGACCAGCCTCTAGTTGGGTAGGAACGCTCACCATAGAAAGCAATGACCCTGATGAGCCAGTTGTTGGAATTAGATTATCAGGTAACCAGCCTTATGGACCAATGGTTGGTGACCCAGCGCCACAGTTCGAATTGGAAGCGCTTAACCGGGTCGGTAACCTGGGCACGGAAGACTTTCTTGGCGAGCCCGTTCTTATAGCATTTTTTACATCGTGGTGACCTGTTTGCGCTCCGGAGTTTTCGGACATAGAGATTTCAATTTGGCAGGAATACCAAGACGCTGGTTTGCAGGTCGTGGGTATTTCTAATGAACCACGGAATGTGATTAGTGATTTCATTGAGGACCAGGGTATTACCTTTCCCGTCCTGGTTGATTATTCGGGAATTTATGGCAAGTACAATTTGCCAGGCGCTGATTCGCCTTACCCCCGAGATTTTATAATTGATGCTGATGGCATCATCCGTTTAGCAAAACATGAATATGAACCGGGCGTGATGATCACGGTCATTGAGTCCCTGCTCAGGGATCCGACTGGGGTTATCGAACCCAATCCCACACAAAGTCCCCATAGCC
>JAUVDF010000021.1 GCA_030595455.1 Fidelibacterota bacterium
TTGTTCATTTGACAACGGCTTAAGGTCAGCTGGAGAGTCAATGGTTTGGAGCAATTTATATTTATCCGACATGGATAATTACCTCGATTTTAAAACGATTTCATCAATAAAATATTTATGGATACCAGAATCATCAGTCAACTCAGGGTGGAAAGAAGCAATCAGTACATTGCCCTGTTTTAGCATGACCTGTTCAGCCCCATACACAGCCAAAGTAGAAACACCTGGACCAATATTTTCAAATTTTGGTGCACGGATAAAAATAGCATGGAAGTCATGATCCAGGACGCGGGGCATAACCAGGGCAGTCGTAAATGATTCGACCTGCCGGCCATAGGCATTACGAACAGTTTCAACATCTATCTTCTCAAAACAGTGTACTCGCGGATCATCTATTTGGCGACCTAGTAGAATTGCACCAGCACATGTACCAAAGACCGGCAAGGTCTTGAGAGCTTCATTCAGTGGCTCCCATAGTCCCTCATTTTCTAGAAGTAGCGTCATGGTTGTTGATTCACCACCGGGTAGAATGACGGCATCAACCTGTGCCAGGTCTTCTGCTGACCGAATGACCCTGCTTTTTATACCTAGATTACCAAGGCTATAGGCATGTTTTGCAAAACTGCCTTGCATAGCCATGATACCGATGGTCAGGTCATTATATGCTTCGGGGTGTGGCAAATTTTTACCAGCCTCTATCCTGCATGCGTTCTTCAGGTGTAATCTCACTCATATCCAAACCCTTCATGGCAGAACCCAAGCCCTCAGATATCTCTGCAAGCTTATCGGGATTGTCATAGAATGTGGCTGCCTGTACAATGGCTTTGGCCATAGCGTCAGGATTCTGCGATTTGAAGATACCTGAACCAACAAAGATGGTTTCAGCACCTAATTGCATCATGAGCGATGCATCTGCCGGAGTTGCAATCCCCCCTGCTGAAAAATTAGGGACGGGTAATTTACCTGTCTCAGCTACCTGATTTACCAGGTGAAATGGAGCTCCCATTTCTTTGGCCGCCGCCATGAGTTCATCATCTCGCAGTGTGGCTAATATGGCTATTTCGGTATTAATCGTACGCATGTGGCGAACGGCTTCAACAATATTTCCAGTTCCAGGTTCACCCTTGGTTCTGATTAATGCCGCACCTTCACCAATGCGTCTTAAGGCTTCTGCCAGATTTGTAGCACCACAAACGAATGGTGTTTTAAAATCATGTTTCCATATATGGTTAGCTTCATCTGCAGGAGTTAAGACTTCACTCTCATCGATATAGTCAACTTTTAGAGATTCTAATATTTGTGCTTCTGCAAAATGACCGATACGACATTTAGCCATGACCGGGATAGAGACCCTCTTCTGAATTTCTTTGATCATTTTCGGATCTGAAGCCCGTGCTATGCCACCATCCTTACGGATATCAGCAGGGATGCGTTCCAGAGCCATAACTGCTACAGCTCCAGCTTTTTCAGCTATCTCAGCTTCTTTTGGGTTGGTAACATCCATGATGACACCACCCTTTAGCATTTCGGCTAACCCTGTTTTTACCTCAAACAGATCTTTACTCATTTTGATATTCTCCAAAATATATTTTCATCAATATTTACTCACGTGTTTTCACGTGTAAGCTCTTTAAATGTTCAATAACTTCTTTAATTAAATCGTCTGGTGATGATGCTCCAGCAGACACTCCAACTGATGCTGCATTTTCAAACCATTCTGCTTTTATATCATCAGTGCTTTCCACCATATATGAATTTGGGTTCATCGTTAGTGATACCTGATGCAGGCGTTTTGTATTAGCACTAGTATATGAACCTACGATGATCATAATGTCATTATTAGGAGCAAGCTCCTTTATCTGTTCCTGGTTCCGTCGGGTGGGATAACAAACGGTATTCACCACTTTTAAATCAAATACTTTCATCGTGAGAATACCAATAATTGCCTGGACATTTTCAATCATCTGAGTCGACTGAGATACAATACCAGCTCTTTTCAAACGAGGAACTGCTTTGGCTTCAGCTACTGTTGATAAAACAACGGCATTCGGTATTTGAGCCTGGATAGCTACTACTTCGTCATGGCCATGATCGCCTATGATAAAGATTTTACGTCCCTCTTCGTGCAACTTGACAATTTCACTGTGTATTTCATGTACCAGTGGACAGGTGGCATCAACCACAGAAAGTCCTTTAGCCTTTGCCTTTTCCCAAAGTTCAGGGACAGTACCGTGCGCTCGGAATAGAACTGGTGCGTCATGAACCTGGTCCAACGAATCCACGATTTTAATATTTTCTTCGGCAAGTTTGGAAACTACGCGTTCATTGTGAACAATATCGCCCAGCATATACACTTTGCCATGAGCTCTAGCAGTTTCACGCGCTTTTTCAATGGCATCCCGCACTCCAAAGCAAAAGCCTGCATCTGTGGCAACGCTAACCTTTAATTGCTCAGACATTGGCGTCCCACATTTTGATTGTCTGGCGACATGCTTCCACGATTGCTTCGGTGGCTTCTGATAGGGTTCCATTAACCGTACATCCAGCCGCAAAGGCGTGTCCACCACCACCAAATTGCTGGGCAACCTTATTAACTGGAATTTGACCTTTGGATCTCAGGCTAATATCCGTGGGCTTATCGGGCATTTTAGTAATTGATACACCCACTTCAACCCCCTTGATCGACCTGATAAAGTCCGAAAGAGAATGCAGATCATCAGGAGTGGCACCGGTATTCATTATTTCAGCATAATCAATGACGGACCAGGCTAGCCGGCCATCGCAATCATATTTCAATTCTGATAAAAGACGCTGTAAAACTTGTAAACGACCGGGAGTATTTAGATTCTCATATATATGAACATAAAATTCATTCGGTTTCACACCAGTGGCAACCAGCTTTGCCGCAGCACTGAATGTCTCAGGATCGGTATTGTTAAACCTGAAATTTCCTGTGTCACTCATCATAGCAGCGTAAAGCGGTTCAGCAATCGTGATATCATCAAGTGCTTGTGCGTCTATCACCTTCAATAGGTCATAGATTAAAACGCCTGTAGAACTGGCAGTTGGGAAATCATAGCGTTGCTTAAACTGGGATTTATCTCCAGGATGATGATCAATAGAGATTGTGATGATGTCAAGAGACTCAAGATCTTTGGCAAGATGATTTAAACGATTATAATGCCCAATATCAAAAGCAATGAAAACATCGGAACTCTGTAGTAGTTCATGGTGTAACTGAGAGTCGTAGACACCGACCTCATTCTCGTCAGGCATAAACTCTAGATTTACTCGTAGAGGTGTTGGGTTAAGAATGTGAACGGTTTTACCCTTTTTCGCCAGAAATCTGGCGAGTGCCAGCTCAGATCCTAATCCATCAGCATCCGGTTGTACATGGGTTGAGAAAACAAACGAATCATACTGATCAAGTATGCTTATCAACCCCACCCAATCACGTTGTTCCCCTACTTGCACATGACCCATATATATTATACTGCCTCTAGAACTTAAATACGCTCATTTTTTAATCCAATCGGATTCATTTCCAATCCGAAACATTGAATATATTCGTTAAGTAAGAGGATACAAACTATTCAGGATAGCTTTTAAGCAACTATCCGAGGCTGTGGCGCTTAGGTAAGTATATGAGAATACTGAGAATAGTGAATTCTCAGCAATTTCAGTTTATCAGGTTATATCACCTGTTTGACTTTACTCGATCAGCTAAGAGAGTGTCTCTCAGGAACAGGTGCTC
This sequence comes from Fidelibacterota bacterium, assembly GCA_030595455.1. GTDB lineage: Bacteria > Fidelibacterota > UBA8477 > UBA8477 > JABMPR01 > JABMPR01. The sequence continues at coordinate 3,755 of JAUVDF010000021.1, forward strand.
GACCCATGAGCTCCTCAAGTGCGATAACGGGATCTTTTTCTTCAAATAGAACCTGGAATATTTGCTCAGAAATAGGCATCTCTACGCCAGTTTTTTCGATGAGTTGATGGACTGATCTAGCCGTGTTAATTCCTTCAGCAATCATCTTCATTTCTGCTAATACTTCATTGAGTTTACGACCTTTTCCCAGTTCAAACCCAACATGCCGATTTCGACTGTGGGTACTCAAACAGGTAACGATAAGATCCCCCATACCGCTAAGGCCTGCAAATGTCTGCTCTTTGGCACCAAGAAATACTCCCAGTCGGGTCATCTCAAACAAACCCCGAGTCAAGAGTGCTGCCAGGGTGTTGTCGCCATATCCCATGCCAGAAAGGATTCCAGCAGCGATTGCTATCACATTTTTAAGTGAACCACCAAATTCCACGCCTAAAATATCCGTATTGGTATAAACTCTAAAAGTGTCGGCCATAAACGCCTTCTGAACGAACTTAGCTGACGCCTCATCTGGGCAGGCTGATACGATAGTAGAAGGCAATTTATTGACTACCTCTTCTGCGTGGGTAGGTCCGTATAGGGTAGCAATATTACCAACTGGGTGATCTGGCAAGGCATGAGCGATAACCTGACTCATTGTCCTTAGCGTATCATTCTCAATGCCCTTGGCAACATTCACGATAATCGTTTTTGGTGATATTAAGGCACGAAGTTTTGATAGGGTTCCACCAACTGTATGAGATGGAATTGCAATCAAAACAATATCCTTATCCTGTACACAGGCTTCCAGGTCCATGGTAAAGTTCAACCCATCAGGCAGGGTAATTCCCGGCAGGAAATCTGGTAGCTCTTTTTGATCAAGAGCTTGTTGATAATCTTTTTCAAGATAAAACCAAACATCTACATCATGGCCATTCCCTAGTAAATGGATGGCTAAAGTCATTCCCCAACTACCTGAACCTATGACAGCTATCTTCATTGGATATTATTCCTCTTTAAAAGAAAAAGCTCCCGGTAACCACCAGGAGCTTTCCATTATATTTAACTGATTTACTCGTAGAGAGCATCTACCTGATTCTTGTAACGTTCCTCAACAACACGTTTCTTAATCTTCAATGTAGGTGTCAAGGTGCCATCTTCGATATTGAATTCCTTCGGCATGAGTAAGATTTTTTTCACTGCTTCATAGTGACTGAAATTCTCCATAACACTATCAACTTCACCCATGAGCATATCGTACACTGCAGTATTCTCAATCAATGCTTCTGGGCTGGTATCAGTGATATTATTCTCACCTGCCCATGTTCCTAATTCAACAAAATTGGGAACCATGATAGCAGAGATGAACTTTCTCCGATCACCTACTACCAATGCCTGTTCAAAATATTTGTTCAGGATCAAAGCACCCTCCATAGGTGCCGGGGCAATATTTTTCCCACCAGCAGTAACGATGATATTCTTTTTACGATCTGTAATTCTAAGATAGCCATCTTCAATGATACCAATGTCCCCAGTATGGAACCAGCCATCAGGGTTGATAGCTTCACGGGTTCCAGCCTCATCCTTGTAGTAGCCTTTCATAATGTGTGGACCTTTAGACAGGATCTCACCGTCGTCAGCGATTTTAATTTCCACGCCGTCAATCGTCGGACCCACGGTACCAAAACGAAAATCGTGAGGAGGATTTAAAGTAATTACAGGAGAGGTTTCGGATAAGCCATAGCCTTCAAGAATGGAAATACCGGCTGCATCAAAAAAGCGACCAATATCACCAGCTAGTGGTGCTCCTCCGCTGGCAAAGAATTTAAACCGGCTGCCTAAGAGCGCCTGGACCTTACCTAATACAAGTTTATCAGCCCGTTTCTTTTTCTTGGCCAATTTTGGAGAAATATTACCAGCGTTTCTCGCATCTACATACTCAAAACCAGTTTTTACAGCCCAACCAGCGATCTTACGTTTAATGAATGATCCTGCTGCAAATTTAGCCTGAACCCCGGCATACATCTTCTCATAAAGACGAGGAACTGACATGGCCATAGTTGGCTCAACCTCTTTCAGGTTTTCGATCACTTTTTCCATGGATTCTGCATAAGTGATGTTCGCACCAACATGGGTTCCAACGTAGTCACCCAGGCGTTCAAAACTGTGACTCAGGGGCAGAAATGATAGCAGTTTATCATCGTCCGTTAGATTCAGGCGAGCATTGGAAGCGATAATGTTACTAACCAGGTTGCTATGTGTGAGCATAACACCTTTGGGATTTCCAGTCGTACCACTGGTATAGATCAGAGTAAGAATATCATCTGGAGAAACACTCCTGGCTTTGGCTTCAAAATCATAAGTATCTGCAGATTTCTGATAAGCTTTACCCTTTTCCATTAGATCATTGAAAGAAATAATGTTCTCATCATCATAGGACAGGGATTCATCAAAATATACGATAGTCTTCAATTCTGGACAGTCACCCTTGACCTCCATGACCTTATCCATCTGTGCTTTATCCTGAGCAAAGACCAGCTTAGAATCAGAATGAGCCACGATGTATTGAACCTGTTTTGGAATAAGCGTGGGATAGACGGTAACTGATGTGGCACCCCGTGTAGTTGTGGCGTAATCAGAATATGCCCAACGACGACAATTTGCCGATAATATCGCTAAATTGTCTTTTGGCTGTATTCCAACAGCGGCTAAACCATAGGATGCATTTTTCACCATTTCATATACATCTTTTCCCTTATCACCAACCCACTGGCCATCCACTTTTTCTGTAAATAGTTCAGTATCGGGAAATTTCTTTGTAACATTAAGAAACATTTCTGCAATCGTTTTGAATTCCACGACAGCTCCTCCTTCTTAGGATTTTAATTAATTTTCCTAATGATAAACATTTTCGATTAAAAGCACAGCATTTTATTGACACATCGCTTGCCAGAATGTATCATGCCTCGCTTTCAAAAAAAACGAGCCAGGGTGGCGGAATTGGTAGACGCAGTGGACTCAAAATCCACCGGTGGCAACACTGTGGGGGTTCGACTCCCCCCCCTGGTACTCGACTTCGCTCTTCCAACTACGGAGGTGCAAGCTCGACTTCGCTCGGCACGAGTGATAATGCATTCTAGTTCTTCAATAATATCATCCCAATAAACTTTAACTATCTCGTTTGTAGTGATTAGTTTCTCCTGAATAAATGCACTAGAAGGCGAGAATATGAATAAACATTTTATCCCGTTATCTAATTATAAGAGACAATCATCAGCTAAAATGATCGATAGTTCAAAGGCGTTCTATGATTTAATGAAACAGCGTAGAACTGTTAGAGATTTTTCTACAGATGCTATTCCTGCTGAAGTTATTGACCAGTGCCTACAAACTGCTGGAACTGCTCCCAGCGGTGCAAATCAGCAACCCTGGCACTTTGTTACCATTACAGATTCCGTGCTAAAGTCCAAGATCAGGGAAGCAGCTGAGGAAGAAGAGAGAGCTTTCTACGAAGGACGAGCAGGCGAGGTTTGGCTTGATACGCTCGAACCCTTAGGTACTGATGCCGCAAAACCTTTTCTTGAACAGGCTCCAGTTTTAATAGCTATCTTTGAGCAGAAATATATCATTGATGATAATGGCGATAAGCTAAAACACTATTATTCCAAAGAGTCCACTGGGATTGCCACCGGCTTATTAATCACTGCCTTACATAATGCTGGATTAGCAACCCTAACCCACACTCCCAGTCCAATGAATTTCCTCAAAACAATTCTCGACAGACCTGATGGCGAGCGACCATTTCTACTGTTAGTGGTTGGTTACCCAGCGGACGGAGCTAAAGTTCCAAACATAACGAAGAAGTCCTTGAACGAAATAAGGACATCACTGTGAGCAGGAAAATAGTCTTCTTCGGAGATAGCATTACCGCTGGCAGTAAGTCACTATTTAAGCCACTGGGTGAGGGCTACGTAGCCATGATCGCTAAACTATTCAGAGCAAATCCGGCACTGAAGAACCTAAAGGTCATTAATTCTGGAATAAATGGTCATACAGTCCAAGATCTACTTGATCGATATCCACGAGATGTAGTCAGTCATCAACCTCAGTACCTCACTATTATGATTGGTATAAATGATGCTTATCATGAATTCGTAGGGGATGGCAATGACTCACTACTCAAGAACTATGAATTAGCTTATCGCAAACTGATCATTTTAGTAAAGGCAGCATCGCCTGACACTCAAATCTTTCTTTTTACACCCTACTACATCTCAGACAAGGGTGATGAATCTCTTTATACTATCATGGCAAATTATATTCAGATTGTAAAAAACCTGGGGGCTGAATTCAAACTACCTGTACTTGATGTTCAGGCTCTATTTCATAGGGCTGTAAAACAGAAACCGGCACTTGAATGGGCGGCAGACCAAATTCATCCTGTTCAAGACGGGCATGAATTGATCGCAAAGCATGTATTTGAATTTCTAAAGCAAGAGATCTAATCAAACTAACATTTACGCGATAAGGATCTCCTGACCCTTTACGCCTTCGTCAATTCCCCCATCCTGAAATACGATATGTCCATTGACAATGGTTGTTACCGGCCAGCCAGTTGTCTTCCAGCCATCATAAGGGCTCCAATTGACCTTGGTAAACAACTTGCCATTTTCGATGGTTTTCTGTTGCTGCATATCGACGAGTACAAGGTCAGCATCATACCCTTCAAGAATGTGACCTTTATTTTTTACTTTATAAAGTTCAACGGGTTTCTCGCACATCCACTTGACCACGTCCTCTAGTTTACACATACCCCGATTGGCACGATCAAGCATCAAGGGTAAGGATGTCTCAACTCCAGGCATTCCGGCTGGTGCTTTTCCAAATGGGTTCGCTTTTTCCTCATGGGTGTGTGGTGCATGATCAGTAGCGATACAGTCAATCACACCATCCACTAGACCTTGCCACAATGCTTCCCCATGTTGCATATCACGAATGGGTGGGTTCATCTGGGCATATGCCCCTAACTTTTCATAGATAAAGGGGGCGCTCAGCAATATGTGCTGAGGACAAACCTCAGCTGAGATAGGAGCTTTTGATTTCTGGATCTCAAGGTACCTGACTTCATCCTGAGTAGTCAAATGGAGAATATGTAGCCTACGTTGGTACTTAATGGACAATTCAACTGCCAATGTGGTGGCCTTGAGCGCTGCTTCCGGTGGTCTTACGAATTGATGGTCGTTAAAATCGGTAGAATTCTTATAAATCTCTTTAGCGGCGTTAATAATATCATCATCTTCAGCATGAACTGCAATGAGCCGTGAGCCATTAGCAAATATTTCTTCCAATTCCCTTGGGTCACTGACCAGCAAATCACCAGTGGAAGAGCCCATAAATATTTTAATACCAGCCACATTTTTCACATTGTTCAACACATCTATATTCTCGCTGGTTGCGCCAATGAAAAAATTATAATTCACCACGCATTTCTCAGATGCATTCTGTTTCCGATCTTGCATAGCTTCTATAGTGATCGTTGATGGTTTGGTGTTGGGCATATCAAAAAAGGAGGTTACTCCACCAGCTGCTGCTGCCATAGAGCCTGTTCGCAGATCCTCTTTCCAGGTCAGACCTGGGTCTCTAAAGTGGACCTGGGGATCAAGAGCACCTGGTAGTAGGTACAAGTGGCTGGCATCGATGATCTGGTCAGCCTGTCTAGCATCAATTTGACCGGTTTTTGATATTTTACCATCTACCAATAACACATCCTGTTGTACGATTCCTTGGGATGAGACACAACGCGCATTTTTGATTAGAATTGGGACAGGCATTCATTTACTCCAGAATTATTATTGTCCGATAATATGGC
>JAUVDF010000075.1 GCA_030595455.1 Fidelibacterota bacterium
CGAGTCAATTATTGGCATGATACTTGGACTTTTGTTGGCAGGTATCAACTAACTTAGGAGTACATAACGTGAAATATCATAACTTAATCATCAACCTTATTGGGCTACTCATGCTCCAGTCAACGGTCCTTGCTCAATTACAGTTTTCCGGCTTTGCTGACATCCTGCTGGTGAGTCCTTTGGATGAACAGCTGAAACCAGAAATTCAGTATGGTCAGTTTGAGCTGGATTTATCAGCAGAGATTCGGCCTGGTATTAATTTTGAGGGAGCAATTGCTCTCAATCCTGAAACAGGTACTTTTGAGGCAGGAGCAGGCTTTATCGAAGTTGTCTTTACAGGTGAATCCGGTCTCCACTCTGCCCGTGGAAAGTATTTTGACCATATCGGACTATCGATTGGGCAATTCGATGTACCCTTCGGGATCGATTGGCAACATATCGCCTCACCAGATCGACGCTTGGTCACCGCTCCCCTCCTGAACGAGAAAAGCATTAACGGCTGGAATGACATGGGTCTCAATCTCCATATTGGCCTAGATCAAGTTAACCTGACTACCTTTTTAGTTAATGGAGCGGATGATGGACTCGCCCTGGGCGGGCGGACTGCCTACACCCCTTTTGAAGCTCTCGAAGTTGGCACATCCTATTTCACTCAGACGAGCCCTAACGAACTTGGATCACAACCACAGGTCATCGGGCTAGATGTACAGACCGCCACCGGTCCTCTGGCAACACGGATGGAAGTTCATTATTCCGAGAACCTGTTAGAGGGTGACTTCTCTGCCATTGATTCGGTAACTGATCATCGTGGGTTCTATGTACAGACCGATTTTGATCTTTCCGATATGTTAGATATCCCCCTGGCGTTGATCGGGAGGTATGATAATTGGTCAACTGTTGGAAATCTTGATCAGGCCAATAGAATAACTCTGGGTGCGGCCTACTCGATCGCAGAAGGGTTTGAGGTTCGTGCTGAATATTTGAGAGATGTTATCAATGAAGATCCCGCTACCCAGCAGGTTTTGATCCAAACTCTGGTGAGCTTCTAGCTACTAGAAGCTCTATTGTGTCGAACGGGTTAAGGTAACCTGATCATCATACATTCGGCGAGAATAGCCTGAATAGGTCTTCCCGTCTTTACCTAACTGCGGCAGGATATAGACTGGCTTAAGGATCGCCTGCCAGGTATCAGCATCCACCTGGTTAATATCCACCTCAAGGTGTCCATAGTGCTTACCACCGTCGATCAATACACCAGCTTTCCATACTTCAGAAACATCATTGTGAACCAGGAATTGTTGATAAGGATTCTTTAATCCTGGAATGGGTGCCCTTAAGCCATCGCCAGCAATTCCAACATCATAAAACTGAATCGAATGATTAACTTCTCGGCCATCTGGATATACTTCGATACCTGATAGCATAGATCGTTCCCACATCTCATCGTGGCCATTAAAAACAGCATCTACGCCATAGCGCATAAAAATTGGTGTGAGTATCCGAGTAGCATAACCTGATTGTTTATCAAGCTGTTCACCTTCACCAGGCGCCCATCCATGGGGACCACTTGAATAAGGAGCATGATGAAAAACAACAAAAGTGAAAAGGCTGGCCCGTTGAGCAATCATCAGTTGATATTCAAGCCACCTAAACTGGCGAGAGTGAGGACCAAAATCCGGTGCCTTGCCTCCACCCTCGTCATTTTCACCCAATAAATAATAATTTGTATCTTCTCCAGAATTACTGGGAGTATTGTTGCATAGATCGACCACGATAAGCGTAGCTGGACCATACTCAAGACTGTAATACCGACCATTCTGCTCATCAACAGGGGCATCGTTTGAGGGATATTCAAAATAGCTCAGGTACTTACTCGCAGCCCGTTCTGAGCCAGGCTGATTATAACGATCAAGACTTGTGCCCTCGAAATATTCGTGGTTACCCATGGCTGCTAGAATTGGAATTTTACCTGCCAAGCTAAGTGTACCACTGCGCTTGGAATTATGATTCCAAAACTCATCCCAATCTCGCTGCTCTCCCCCATGTTGAACCAGATCTCCAGCGATTAGGATTAAATCCGGCTCGCGGGACCTGATCACCTCAAGGTTATTCTGATAGCCCCGGGTCTGGTCAATGAGATATTTCCGGGAGATGTTGCCCTTGGGGTCTGACCAAATCGCATGCTTGCCAGTCGATTCTGGCTCCGTTTCACAATCAGCATAAACAATCAACCGCACTGGAGTATTCTTATCAGGTGCCGTCTTAAAAGATGAACTAAAGCTACTAGCACCCTGACTTACGGTATAAGCATAGTTTGTGGCGGCCTGGAGATTTTCAATTCTTATTCGATGACGGAATGGAATAGCAGGAGCTCCCTCACTAAAGAAGGTCGTATCCTCCCAGGTCGAGTATTTTAAAGCTGTTGCTGGAATGGCTTGTGAAGTCAGCACAACCTGCTTTTTTGATCCCTCTTTTCCATAGGTCAATTGTCCCGGTGAATTGGCTTCTGAAAACCAGAGGATCGTCATCGCATCGTGGGCTGGATTTTGCAGATATGGCCAAACTCTAAAATCATCTTTGGCCAAACCTGGACTGGCAAAGACCAGGATGAAGACCACGAGTAACCACTGAAAGTGCGGGCTTCTGGTTGGTGACTTCCAGGTAAAATCCAAGTTAGTTAATTGAAAATTTGAGTTCATATCTAATTGCCAGTTTCCGCCTCAGCGTGTTATCTCATCTAATTGCCTCAATGTATATTTTCAGGCTCATGGTGCAACTCGTGTTTGTTTGCTGAGGAAACCTCACCCAACTGGGAAATGGGGGTGTATTTACTAAAGTTTGTCCCAGGTAAGGGTTTTCCAAAAGAAATATTTAGATCCAACAACCTCAATCTCATTTTCGCGAAGCTCAGTAATTTTGAGATTAAAGATCAAGCCCTTTTCCGGACCATACATCTTACCATTCACCCACTCACTCTCAGTTGGATCATACTTAAGATTCTTAATGATAACCTTACCAAGAAGTGGCTCACTCCTGAGGGCTTTATCTGGGTTGTTGATATCTATTTGATGCTCATGATCTAAGTCGCCAAATCCGATGATTTTTCCAAAATACTTTTCATTCAATTTATACATCTCAATATCCAGCTGGTTGGGCAGTCGATATTTTCCGATAATATCATCAGCTTCCTGGGCCATTGTCATGGAGGTAATAATTAAGAGTGCGAGGACATATAGTTTCAGCTTATTCATATTGAAGTTTAATCTTTATTCTTTTTGGGATTAATAATTTGTATGGCTGTGCTAAATAAATAGCACAAGCCACAGTACCGTCAAAACAGACCTATGATTTATGATCTATTTCTGATTGTTTATTTTTTTCTGATCAACGGCTTTGTTTAAGGTTACCAGGAATTCATCCAAGGGCACTTTATGAATTTTTGCAGCTCGTTCAACTGTGAGAAATTTAGTGATGACGCGCCGGATTGAATAACGACCCACACTTTTTATACCAAAGGCCATCATGACATCTTCTATGTCACCATACTCATTCAGAATATCTGCTACGATTGTTTCTTTTGTGATTTTCATTATTCAGTCTCTTTCATATTCGTTTGTGTTTCAGAGCTGTTGCTCTTGACTGCTACAAAAGCGATCCCAACCCAAACCAGGCTTCTGACCGCCATCGCTTTCACCGTTTTAACTATAAATAATCCTCCTAAGGCAACATGAATTCCAAAGGCAGCATAAGTCAGTAAGGTGATACCGGCAATGGCCAATGATAGTGATTTACCCCAGGCTTTTCCTGTAAAGAGACCAATACCAGCCGCAAGATATGCAAACCCCAGGATAAAATTTATCCAGAGTACAAAAGGTACAAAATCGCCAGCAGCTTGACGCACCTCTTCAATAAATAAGGTTGAGCCTCCTGAATTTATAGTCATCAGCCCAAACAGAAAGGCCACGACAGCTACTATTTTTGTTATTATGGTTTTATTCATTATTGCTCCTATTCAAATAAACTATCAGCTAAGTAATACGATAGATAAACGCGATACAGACTCGTCTTCTGCAGGGTGTCTTTACGGTCAGCATCCAAATAACTTACGGTTCTGCCAGATATCAGATATTCAAGACCCAGGCCATATTTTTGCCCAAGATTGACCTGAGCTCCAGCGGTTAACAAGTTGATATTTTCGTAGCCCTGAACATGATCATCTTCCATGGCGTAAATAAAGTATCGCTTCAGGCGTATGTATGCCTGTCCTTGATCTTTCCAGATCAACCTACTCATAAATTTCCCACTCACACCCGGGCCAAAATGATAATCCCTTGTCTCTACGCCATCTTCAGGAATCTCATCGCTAATGTCACCGGCGCTTCCCATAAAGATAAATGATCCATTTGTATGAATACCCAGGGTCATTTTTGGTGCCAGAGCGTAAACGTAGATTAGTCCGGGGCCAACACTGGTGCTGGAGACCTTGTAGTCATCCTGATTCATGAAATCATAATTCTGAAACAGTCCAATCACCAAATTTGATCGATCTGCATGTCGGGAGTAAAGTTTTGCCAACATACCACTGGCATAAATTTCACCCACATAATCTTGTCGGCTGAAATTCAGAACAGTAACAAGATTAAAATTATCAAAAGGTTTGAAATTGCTAGTCCGAGCAAGCGGGTTTCCATAAACAAGATTGAATCTGACAAATCGTCTTTGGGCGTTGTTGCTCAGATCTGATTCACCATGATAACCTGGTCCACCACCAAAGGATATCCCAGAGAGCAAACTAGTCGGTTTTGACTTAAAGTTTTGATGAATAGACTCACCGATGAGCAGGCGGTTAAACCCATAACCCAGCGGGTTGATTAAGCCGGTTAATATCTGTCGAGAGAGCGGTTTTTCAGTACCGGACCCCAGTGTTAATACAGAAATTCGATGGATGATTTCGCCAAAGGCAACGCCACTCATGGGGGTTGTGATCATATCATTAATTGATGGGCTTTCGTTTTCCATGCCCACTTCCCATATCAAACTGGACAGGGTTGGATAGGCCAGAGACTGCCAATAATTCAGGCCTTGAGCCCGAGCAGCAGTGTAAACAAGAGCACCCTGGGTTGGGTGTCCAACTTGATTTACGTCGAAACCATCCTCGTCCCAGACCCACCCGGTCTCGATATTATTCTGAAGGGTTTTGATACTTATATCAGCCCAAAATTCATTAAGTACATACCAATTCACAGCCCAGATAAAGGTGGGCTGAGCCAAGGTATGCAATAGAGCATTTCTATGCGGGTGTGCAATAGCAGTACTGTCTGTAGTTTGCTCCTGGGGGAAAATGGAAAAACTGCTGACAAGCAGAATTAAGCTAAGTTTTGAAAAATATCTCATAGAGTAATCCCTAATTGAGTCCATGATGTACCTTTGTAATTCTCCAACTCAGAAAATGACCAGCCAACGCTCAGCTTGCCCACAATAGTTAAATAATTTAGTGAGATATCCAGGGCTGAAAGACCTTTGTCTTCATATTGACCCAAACCGTTCCAGACCGGATTTTTAAATCGGGAATGGCTGATTTTGAACTCACCCCGCAAGTCATCTCTAATGAGAGCGTGTGATGTCTCAAAGGATAGGTTTAACACTTGGTCTGCCCACAGATACATATAATATTTTTTAGATAACGCTTTAGGACTGGTTATTCTTCCCATTGATATTATGGGAAGGGATCGGTCGCCATCATAATAATCAAGTGCGACTGTACCTGACCATCCCAGTGGAAGATTTGCACCCGCAGTGGCCCACAAATGAGTCTGATTGGAAATAACATCATCCTGCCAAATCCAGTCGCTCTGGAATCCTAATTTCCAGCCCTCCACACT
>JAUVDF010000097.1 GCA_030595455.1 Fidelibacterota bacterium
GATAGATTTATCGATGTCAGCTATGAGTGGATATTTGATGTCGCCAATTCCACCATTCTTTACATCTGTGTTTTTCCAGGCAAGGTGGCTCCATTTAGAATCTACTGAACAACCAAGAACCTGAACACCGCGTTTTTCAAACTCTGCTAAGCGATGATTAAATGCTAGAATCTCTGTTGGACATACAAAGGTGAAATCCAGGGGGTAAAAGAAAAGCACAACTTTCTTCCCCTTGTAATCAGATAAGCTGATATCTTTAAAGGTATTGTCACCCATAAGGGCAGTTGCTGTAAACTGTGGTGCTGGTTTTGTAACTAACATGGATTAATTTCTCCCGGTTTAATTATTAATTGCCTGACATTCTAAATTTATAAGTAGTAATCATTACTGCTAATATAGAAATGTGTTCAGCGCTTGCAAGACTTTATTAGCGTGCAACTAGTATAAATGTAGGACAAGTAATAGTGAAACCATCAGTTTGAAAAAAAATCTACTGATCTATATTGCCAAACGGCTGTATATATATTTAACTACAGCTTGAGCTTATGTTTTATAAATGACTATCTGACCTATCAAGAATTAGGAGTGTCACCACAATATGAATTATCGATTATTCGTTCTAATAGCCATGTTGCCAATATTTCTGTCAGCACAAATTCAGGATATACATATATCAAGAACGGTAGAGAAGTATTTTAACCGGAATCGTACAGCTCCAACCCTGATGACTGCTGAGGTCGTTGATGATTATGTTTATGGTAGGACCCTCAAAATCACCATTAGAGGCCGCCGAAATAGTCAAAATGAGGATTTGGGGTTTGCATTCGGAGCTGCAGCTGCGATAGCTGGCCGAGCCTCCAATCCGTTTGAGATGCTTTGGGTGGAAATGGACGTTCGCTATAAGGACATTGAAACAACCACAGCTATCGCTCCTGCCCCTTGTAGTATTGAGGCAATTGTTCGAAAAACACGTAGCTTTGAGTCCTGGTGGGATGGGTGTTTGGAATTCCTGTAGCAAACTAGCAATATTGGCAATTGGATTGGCTTTAACCCCCGTTTAGATTAGCGCGGCTTTTAATTAATTAAGGAGTATTAACTTTATTATGTTCGCAAATATCCTGCTTATGGCAGCCCCTGCTGGTGGCGAATCCGGCAACCCAATTTTAAGTTTTCTACCCATTGTTCTAATGTTTGGGGTATTCTACTTTCTGTTGATCAGACCACAGACAAAACGTCAAAAAGATTCTGAAAAGATGAGGTCTGAATTAAAAAAGGGTGATCACATCATTACCTCTGGTGGAATTCATGGAACTATTGAGGGTATCAAGGATAATGACATCCTGCTGGTCAAGACAGCAACTGACACAAAATTACACGTTAGTAAATCAGCAGTTTCCACGGTAAAAACTAAATAGGGCATGCTATACGAGATTCAAACATATGGTAAAGAGGTTCTCCGGCGTAAAACTGAGAAAATCCCTGAAATTGACAATGCTATCCGCAAGGTTGTTAACAATATGTTTGAAACAATGTATGCAGCCGAGGGCATCGGTCTTGCCGCGCCACAAGTTGATAAATCTATCCGCTTATTTATTGTTGACCTTTCCCCCTTGGAAGAAGATGAAGGAAAACGAGTTTTCATCAACCCGGAAATCTACGTCTATGGCGGGGAATCTGATGAATATGAAGAGGGCTGCCTGAGCCTTCCCACTGTGCGAGAAATTGTAACGAGACCAACGTGTATAAAAATACGTTATCAGAACCTTGATGGTGACCACATTGATGAAGAAGTTTGTGAATTTCTAGCAAGAGTAATTCAGCATGAATATGATCACCTTGAGCAGACCCTTTTTACCGATCACCTAAGTTCGCTAAAACGATCGCTACTCAAGAAAACACTGAATAAAATTGCCAGAGGCGAAATAGAGGTTGAAGCTTCAGAGAATTTCGAGCTTTAACTTTTAACCCTTTGGAAAATATTGGCAGGTTTTTATAATGAATTCTGCATCACCACTCAAGATTATTTTTATGGGGACACCAGATTTTGCTGTCCCTGCTCTGGAAATACTACATGACAGTGTGCATCGCATTCAAGCAGTAGTTACTGTTCCAGACAAGCAACAGGGAAGAGGTCGACGTGTTCAGGGGTCAGCTGTAAAAAAAACCGCTGAAAGCTTAGGCATACCAACTCTCCAGCCAACTGGTCTAACAGATCCGACATTTGTACAGCAAATCACAAGCTTTGCACCTGATGTGATTGTAGTCGTCGCATTTCAAATTCTACCTGAAGTGGTATACACTATTCCGAACTTGGGCTCTTTTAATCTCCATGCATCCCTATTGCCTAAATACCGTGGTGCCGCACCCATTCATTGGGCTTTGTTAAATGGGGATACTGAAACCGGGGTGACAACCTTCTTCTTAAAACGAAAAGTTGACACTGGAAACATTATAGCACAACATGGGATTGTCATTGACCCTGACGACAACTTGCACTCATTATATGCCAAGCTTTGTGCACTAGGAGCAGAACTGGTACTTGATACGGTAAATCTGATCGCTGCTGGCGAGATAACAGCTGGTGAACAAGATAATTCCCTGGCAACGCCAGCTCCAAAAGTTACTTCCAACACACAAAGACTTAACTTTGAGGAGAGCGCTGTACAATGTCACAATCGTGTTCGAGCCTTTGCTCCAGCACCAGGCGCCTTCACTTTCAGAGATGGTTCACGCATAAAAATCCTTTCCACAAGCCTGGCCGATCTTAGTGGCGATCCTGGAAGTATAATTGATATTTCTGAGAGTACATTTACAGTGGCCTGTGGTACAGGTGCGCTTCTCATTAAATTGGTACAGCCTGAGAGCAAGAAAAGTATGGATACAGCTGCATACCTGCGTGGGAACCCCCTAAAGATTGGAGACTATTTTGGTTAAAACTCCTCGCGAGTTGGCCTATGGAACACTCCTGGCCGCTGAACAGGATAATTCCCGTTCAATAGACGATCTATTAAGTGCAGCTTTGCGCAAAAGCTCACTGTCTCCTCAAGATAAGCGCTGGAGTATGGAGCTTATTTACGGTGTAACTCGGATGAGACTGCAATTGGATGCCTTGATCCAAGCTACCTATAAAGGTCGCTATCGTAAAGCCCAGCATGCAATAAAGGTTTTACTGAGAATGGGTGCCTTTCAGCTAAAGTATATGCAAACTGCTGATCATGCAGCCATCCATGAAACTGTGAGTCTTAGCAAGCAGGTAAAGCAAAACCGGGCTAGCGGTCTGGTAAATGCCATTTTACGGAAAATCCAGAACCTTGATTTAGATCAAATTGTAGCAACAAAAAGTGATAGGATAGAGCGCCTGGCAATTCAAGGCTCACATCCTGAGTGGTTGCTAAGCAGGTGGGTGACACGCTACAGTACAGATGATATTATCGCCTTGTGTGATCACAACAATAAGTCACCAAAAGTCTGGATTCGAAGAAATGCCCTACGTGTTGAGCAGCCTGAGTTTGAGAATTTTTTACAGGAGGAGCATGTTTCATTTAAACAATCTGATTTGTTAAATAGTTTTTATGAAATAGATAGTGGTGCTTCCTTACTCACTTCTGTTGAGTTTAGTAAGGGCTGGTTTTCGTTTCAAGATATCGCAGCCGGAGTAGTCGCCTCATTAATTAACCCTCAAGCGGGAGAGACTATTGTTGATGCCTGCGCTGCGCCAGGTGGAAAAATGGCGTTTATCTCTGAACTATCAGGAGGAGCAGGGCTGATAACAGCCTGTGATGCAAGTAATCTAAGGCTCGATAAAGTGAGACAGAATATTGAGCGACTTCAGCTGGAGCATGTTAAAGTACTAGAGGTAGATGCTACTTGCGAAGTTCTTCCCACTGCAGAAAAGATATTACTCGATGTGCCCTGCTCTGGAACAGGTGTTTTGGGTCGTCGACCTGATGCTCGTTGGAAACGCCAAGATAGTGATATTGCTGCTTTAGCAGAAATTCAGACCGAAATAATTAAGAATAGTTGGAACTATCTGCAACCGGGTGGACTTTTAGTCTATGCAACTTGTACCCTTGAGCCAGAGGAGAATTGGGGGGTAATTGATTCAATTATCGGACAGTTAAATAATGCTGAAATTGAAACCATTAAGGATGAGAAACTTAAACCATATATTGATGAAAGAGGTGCCTTGGCTACATTACCATGGCGCCATAGTATGGATGGCATGTTTGCTGTAAAAATTAGAAAAACATTATGAAACTAATTCGCGATTATCTCATCATTTTCACTGTTACTGGTATTGTAATGGCACTATTATTTAATAATATTATCCTGCCTCTTTATGTGAACTGGAATGATGAAATTAGGGTTCCAAGCCTTACCCACACGGACCTGAACCAGGCTGCTAAGATTCTCTCTGAGCGTAAGCTGCAATGGGCAGTCAAAGATACAATATATCGAAGAGACATTCCGAGTAGCTTTGTGATGGACCAATATCCTGAAGCAGGTCAGATGGTAAAGGAGAATAGAAAGATTCAGCTTACTATCAGTTTACCACCTGCAAAACTGGAGATGCCCGACCTGGTTGCCATCACAGAAAGGCAAGCTACTATTGCCTTAGATCGGCTTGGCCTAATTTTGAGCAGTGTCCTTAAGGATTCTTCGGATCTGTTTGAGAAAACAGTTGTTGTTGACCAATCTATAGCTGCCGGCTTGCCAGTTGCTCCTGGTGACTCAATTGTTCTAACCGTTAGTCTGGGAAAGCGGAATCTCAAAAAAACCATGCCTGAACTCCTTAATAAAGGTTTGGACGAATCAGTCCGGATATTGCAGTACACCGGGTTTACATTAGGTGAAGTTAAATACACTGAAAGTTCTGAGTTGTTGCCCAACACTGTGGTAAGACAGTCTGAACCTGCTGGCAAAATATTTCCTCGTGAACGAGTCGTAACAATTGATCTAATCATTACCAATGGATTTTAATGGCTATCCTGGGCAAAGCACAAATATCTCCCTCCGTTTTATCAGCTGATTTCTCTCAATTAGGAGATCAAGTTAAATCAATCGACGATTCTGGAGGAGAAGTCCTACATCTGGATGTGATGGACGGGCAGTATGTCCCAAACTTGAGTTTTGGTCCACTCGTTGTAAAGGCTATCCGAAAAATTACCAGGATGCAGTTAGAAGC
>JAUVDF010000086.1 GCA_030595455.1 Fidelibacterota bacterium
CGGGAAGCGATGCCTGATGCTGATACTTCAGCCTGGGTCAAACCCGAAACAATCGCTAATCAAGTACTCGAATTGATTAATAATTCGTATAACGGGGAGTTAATTCAATTATGAAACAGCCAGGGGGAAAACCGGTTTCAAGGGCTGAACTAATCGAGCAGTATAATTCTGTGAGAATCTTTACTGAAGAGCTCTGTAAACCACTGGAAAATGAAGATTTTGTGATCCAATCTATGCCTGATGTTAGTCCAACAAAATGGCATTTGGCTCATACTGCCTGGTTTTTTGAAACCTTTCTGCTAAAGCCGGAATTAGCTGATTATAAATCGCCAAACGAACAATACAATTATCTGTTCAATTCCTATTACAATGCGATTGGCCAACAGTATCCTCGACCTCAGCGTGGTCTCCTCAGCCGTCCTACAGTGGCAGAAGTCTTTGACTATCGTCGGCATGTAGACCAGGAAATGTTGCGCTTGCTTGAAAGTCTGGATCAACAACACTTGGACAAGTTAGCAGCATTTATTGTCTTAGGTTTGAATCATGAACAGCAGCACCAGGAATTAATGCTCACGGATCTCAAACACGTTCTATTTCAGAATCCACTCTATCCAGCGTATATGTCTCAGCAAGATGTCGCTAAGTCTAAGCCTGTAAGCGCTCTCAATTGGATTGCTTATCCAGGTGGTCAAACTGACATTGGTTTTGCTGAAACCGGGTTTGCTTTTGACAATGAGACCCCGCAGCATCAAGTCCTCACCCAGGCTTTCAAATTAGCCAATCGCCTGACTACCAACGGAGAGTATTTAGCCTTTATTGAAGCTGGTGGTTACACTCAGTCACAACTATGGCTTTCAGATGGGTGGGCTTTGATCAACCGCGAAAGTTGGAAAGCGCCACTTTACTGGGTTAAGCAAGCTAAACAATGGTTTGAATTTACCCTGAGTGGTCTGCACCCACTGGATCTTAATGCGCCGGTGGCACATATAAGTTTTTATGAAGCCGATGCCTATGCCAATTGGTCTGATGCCCGCCTGGCAACTGAGTTTGAATGGGAGCAAGCTGCCCAGGGACTCTCAATTGAAGGTAACTTTGTAGAGACTCAAAAATTCCAGCCTACCGCTCTACTGGAAAATAATGGAAATAAGCCCCAGCAAATGTATGGTGATGTTTGGGAATGGACTCGCAGTCCCTATGGACCCTACCCTGGATTCAAAGCTGCCACAGGTGCTGTAGGTGAGTACAATGGTAAATTTATGTCCAGTCAAATCGTTTTAAAAGGGGGTTCTTGCGTCAGCAGTACAAACCATCTGCGTTCAACATATCGTAACTTTTTCTATCCTCATTCTCGTTGGCAATTTATGGGTCTGCGTTTAGCGAAAGATGTTAATTATTAGATTTTTACTGGAGAATTAAATGACAATAAATTGGAAATTATTATCAAACACATCAGATGCACGGCTATTGAATGCTCGTGGTCAACTACATCAGGCAGCCCAACTGTTGGCTGCTGCTGGTATTTCATATATTGAGGCTCGCCCAGATGATAGTCACACGGCCATGCTTTGGGATTTTGAGACCAATCGTTTTCTGAGTCAAGCTTTTGGAAATGATCTGTCTTTTCAAGTTGCTTTAAACCCCTCTGACTTGACTCTCAGCATTATTAAATCTGATGTTTCCTCACACGAGATAAGCCTAAATGGTATCAGTCTTAAACAAGCAGCCGAGAAACTTCAATCGTTGCTCGAAGGCCAGGGATTACCGGAAAATATTTTCACCATGGAAAAACATTATGAGCTACCGGATTACCCGGACCAATGGGATCTAGCTTTTGACACATCAGATAGCGAAGCCTTTCAGACTCTGGCCAATAGTTATGGTAACGCCTATTCTGCCTTGTTGAAAATGGCGAGTTCCGATGCAAGATCTGGAGATATACTCGTATGGCCTCATCATTTTGATCTGGCTTTCCTGATCAATGTGGCAGAGGACAAACACGGGAATCTTAGTAAATCCATTGGTCTGGGAATATCTCCTGGTGATGGTAGTTACACAGCGCCTTACTACTACGTGACAGCCTGGCCAGCCCCAACTATTGATGAGATTCTAGGGAAGCTTAAGAGTGCCGGAAAATGGCACACAGAAGGTTGGATTGGCATGGTGCTCCCCTTAGACCCAATCAGCTCTGTCACTGGAACTGAAGAGCAGGAAAATCTTGTACAGCAATTCTTAAGTGAAGCACTAAGCGTAGCAAAATCTATTACTGACTAAGTATTAATGATGATTCAGTTAGATCAGGTGAGTAAGCGTTTTGGTGATCAGGAAGTCATTCATGATCTCTCCCTGACAATTCCTGAACATGAAACGGTGGTGCTCATTGGTCCCAGCGGGTGCGGGAAATCCACACTGCTCAGGTTAATGATTGGCCTGCTTGTACCAAACGGGGGGAAGGTTTCACTTTTCCAGCAAGCATTAACACTTGAAAATATTGAATCAGTGCGTCAAAAAGTGGGCTTTATGCTTCAGGATGGTGGTCTATTTCCCCATCTGACTGCAGCTCAAAACACCTGCCTTATGGCTGAGTTTCTTAAACGCGATACAGGCTGGGTCAAAACCCGATTAAACGAACTCCGCGAGTTAACCCAATTATCTGAATCGGTAATGGATCGCTATCCTCATCAACTTTCTGGTGGACAGGTTCAGCGGGTCGCTCTCATGCGAGCACTTATGTTGGATCCCGAAATTCTGTTTCTAGATGAGCCTCTAGGTGCTCTTGACCCGCTTCATCGAGCCAGTCTTCAGGAAGACATGAAAACAATTTTCAGTCACCTGAAGAAGACCGTCATTATGGTCACACACGATATGGGTGAAGCTGCTGCTCTGGCCGATAAAATTGTGCTTATGCGAGCAGGTCGTATCGTGCAGTATGACACTATGGCCAACCTGGCAGCCAAACCAGCGGATCCCTTTGTTACTCAATTTATCAATGCCCAACGCAAACCCTGGCAATACCTGGAAGATCAGATCAGATGATTGCACTCAGAAAAATGCTGTCAGTTCTAGTACTGGGACTATTGCCCCTGTTCATGGCTGCAGCAACGGAGCAGGTCATCAAGGTTGGTTCCAAAAAATTTACTGAGTCTGTCATTCTAGGTGAAGTGATTACTCAGCACCTCCAAAGTCATGGGCTTGAGTCAATTCACCATGATCAGTTAGGTGGTACCCGCCTACTCTGGAAGGCCCTACTCCAGGGAGAACTTGATATCTACCCTGACTATACCGGCACGATAATTCATGAAATTCTAAATGAGCAGAAGATTGAATCAAAAGCTGAACTCAAAACTGCCCTCGCTCACTATGGGGTAAGCATGGCAGAGCCGCTTGGTTTTAACAACACGTACGCTCTAGGGGTAACCCAGACAACAGCCAATCAGTATAACTTGAGTACAATCAGTGATCTGACTCAGTACCCTGACCTGAAGTTTGGATTCACCAATGAATTTATGGATCGCGGGGATGGTTGGCCAAGCCTGCGAGCCCACTACCAACTCCCGCAAACGAAAGTACGAGGTCTTGATCATGATCTGGCCTATAAAGGCTTAGAGTCTGGTTCAATTGATCTGATTGATCTCTATTCTACCGATGCTGAAATAGCTTATTACCAACTTCATATTTTAAAGGATGATCAGCAACATTTCCCCGAATACCAGGCCGTTATTTTGTACCGCACCGATATATTAAAACAAAATCCTCAGTTTAAAACCCTGATAGATAAACTTTCAGGGACGCTATCAGACTCAATGATGACCAGCTTGAATGCTGCCGTAAAGCTTGATAAAAAATCTGAAGCACTGGTTGCCCAAAAATTCTTATTACAACAATTTGATATTACTTCCAGCATTGAATCATCAAGCCTGATGGAGCGCCTGCTTCAATCCACCAGGGAGCATTTATTCCTGGTGCTCATTTCCTTAAGTGCCGCCATTTTTGTCGCAGTCCCCCTCGGCATCCTGGGAGCACGTAAAGCAACTGCTGGCAGGATCATTCTTGCTGTCGTGGGGATTATCCAGACTATCCCGTCCTTGGCTCTACTGGTATTTATGATCCCCTTGCTTGGAATAGGTGGACCCCCGGCACTGGTGGCTCTTTTCCTATACAGTTTACTACCCATCGTACGTAATACGATAAGTGGTATGGCAGATATTTCTCAGGACATACGAGAATCCGCACTGGCACTTGGTCTACCAGCGCAAGCTCGTTTAAAATTGATTGAATTGCCTCTGGCAACCCGATCCATACTAGCCGGTATTAAAACATCTGCAGTTATAAATGTCGGGACGGCCACCCTGGGGGCTTTGATCGGAGCAGGTGGTTATGGGCAAGCAATTCTGACCGGCATTCGATTGGATGATACTGCTTTAATTCTGGAAGGGGCAATTCCGGCAGCCCTATTAGCCCTATTGGTCCAGTCTGGATTCGACCTTATTGAACGCTTTTTTCTATCCCCAGGACTGCAACTAGCTCAGGAGTCATCCTCATAATGGAAGCTACAACTAAAACCACATCTAGCACTACGATCGAACTCACCGGTAGTTTTGAAAATGATATTTTAAGTGGACTTACAGCCAGCCCAAAACGATTATCCTCGGTCTATTTTTATGATGAAAAGGGCTCGCAACTATTTGAAGAGATCTGTGACCTTGATGAATACTACCTGACGCGCAAGGAAACTGAGATACTACAAAGGTCAGCTCATGAAATCATCGATACCCTGCCGATGAATACGCATCTGGTTGAATTAGGAAGTGGGAGTTCCAGGAAAACCAGGATCTTACTTGAAGCAGCCCTTGCTAGCTTTGACGAAACTCGTTACTCTCCAATCGATGTCTCGGTTGAGATACTGGAACAAACCAGTAATGATTTGAGTCGACGATATCCGGATCTGAAAATTGAAGCCGTGGCCGATCGTTATGAAGTTGGATTAGAGAAACTTCTCCAAAACGATCAGTCCCCTGATTGTGTCATGTGGCTGGGTTCAAGTATTGGCAATTTAACGCGGCAGGAGGCCACCTTATTCATGTACAAGGTCAGGCAGGAGTTAGGTCCTGAGGACAGTTTTCTCCTCGGTGTTGATTTGCGTAAAAATGCGGATATTCTTGAACCTGCTTATGATGATGCTCGCGGTGTAACAGCGGCATTTAATCTGAACTTATTGACGCGGATTAACCGGGAGTTAGGCGGTCAGTTTCAACATGAGCAGTTTCAGCATAAGGCTATTTATAATGATACTGAAGGTCGTATCGAAATGTATCTCATCAGTCTGGAAGATCAGGACGTCTGGATTGAAGGCCTGGACAGATTCATCTCATTTAGTAAAGATGAGAAGATATTAACTGAGTATTCTTATAAATACTCCCAGACTGAAATCAAAACCCTGGCAGAATTATCAGGCTTCCGCGTGCAAAAACAATGGTTTGATGAGAATCATTGGTTCAGTCTTAATTTTTTTAAACCGATTTAATCATAAGGAATTCCCATGAAAGCCATTTGGAATAATCAAGTTATCGCAGAAAGCAATGAGACCGTGTTTATTGAAGGGAATCACTACTTTCCTGTATCCTCAGTAAAGCTTGAGCTGCTAAATGATAGTACGACACATACGGT
>JAUVDF010000060.1 GCA_030595455.1 Fidelibacterota bacterium
CAAAAGGGGTAAAATCAGCCCTGAGAAATATGCTCAAGTCGAGTTAGAAACGATTCACCCCACCTTTGACAGGCTCAAAACCCAGGCCATTAGTGAAGGCTTACTTCAGCCTAAAGTGAACTACGGTTACTACGCTTGTCAGTCTGAAGTCGACCGCTTGTGGATTTACGAGCAGCCTACAGATCCAGAGCCTAAACATTTTATCGATTTTCCAAGACAGGGAGAAGAACCGGGGAGATCTATCCCTGACTACTTCCGCAGTAGGGATTCTGGAGAGCGTGATGTTCTGGCCTTTCAGTTAGTAACAGTGGGAGCCAGAGCTACGGAATATGCCCAGGAACTATTTGATAAAAATATTTATACTGAGTATTTATACTTTCACGGATTAGCAGTTGAAACGGCTGAGGCATTGGCTGAATACTGGCATAAAAAGATTCGGGAAGAGCTCAATATTCATCAGCAGGATGGGCAACAGACTAAAGAATTATTCCGTCAGAAATATCAGGGAAGCCGTTACTCCTTTGGCTATCCAGCCTGCCCGGAATTAAAAGACCAGGAATTGATCTTCAAGCTCCTGGAGGCAACTTCAGAAGGTTTGGAGCTAACTGAAGAATACCAGATTGTGCCTGAACAGAGCACCTCGGCTATTATTGTGCATCATCCACAGGCCAAATATTTTTCTACCTAAGTATTGTTGATCAAATACTTATTCTAAACCCGAAAAATGGTAATCGTGGTAACATGTAGGATGTGAATCGGGTCTTGTAGTCATCAGACCAAAAGTATTCGTAAATGTTCTTGTGATCTAAGCTATTAACTAATTCTAAATAAGCTTCCATTTCGACCGCATTAAACAACTTTCTTTTCGTAGAGAAACGGATATCTAATCGTTCGTAAGTCGGGTAACGTGAACTACTTCTTTGTTCAAACACAAGTTCTCCCAGATCATCATAGATCACATTCCCTGCTGCGTCTTTTTGGGGAGCTGTCCAGGGGAACCCGCTGCCATAGCTGTATTGAAGATCTACAAATATTTTCCAGAATAGTTCCGTACGGGTCACCAGTGAGAAGGTATGCCGTTGATCAAATTCCCGGTAGTAATAGTAGGTTTCATCACTTTTCTCTTTGGTTATCCCATAAGAATAGCTTAGCCAGCCTGACAATCTTTGATTGGGCATGGGACGTTTTTGAAGGAACACTTCAGCTCCGTAAGCAAAACCCAAACCTGAATTATCCGGTATGAAATTATTAATTGAATCTGGAGGCATGACCAAATTCTCTAAATGTTTATAATAAGTTTCTAGCTTGATCGTATAGGCTGGGGTTGGTTCAATTTCTATTCCCAGTAAACTGTGATCAGCTCGTTCCGTTTCCAGGGTGATAGTCTCGAATAAATTCCATTCTATTGACCTCTCAAATCGTTCAAATAGTGAAACAAAATTAGGTGCCTGATAATAGTGTCCCCACCCTAGATGAAGGGAAGCGTGTTCTGCAAAATTATAGCTCATTGCTATCCGAGGGCTATACACCCATTCTTGAGTAAATGTCGAATAGTCAGCGCGAGCCCCAATTAAAAGATTTACAATTGGAGGTAATAATTTCCATTCATCCTGAAGGTAGAACCCCGTCATAGATGATGCATTTTGTAGACGAAGGTCACGACTAATAATCTCTGAATCAGTAGCTCTTCTATCCTCAGGATTCAGTTCATAAAACGTGGTGGAGTCCATGGTCATTGCTATACTTATATCGGTAATGAGGTCCGACAGTGAAATTCCGGCCTTAAGTGAATGAGTAGTGGATACAATATGGGTTAAGTCCTCCCTTATCTCTGTTTTACGCATGTCGATCACCGGAGTATACTCAAGCTCGCCAGCTTTTAAATCAAGGGTCCAGGTATCATTGAATCGTGAGAGGGTCAGATTTGACAAGGACACATCACTAAAAGCGTTTCCCCACCCGACACTGGTTAACCGACTATCAATAAAGTTGCTCAAGGTGAAAAAATCCGCATCCTTAAACAGGTCATCGTCTTCCCCTTCCCCCTCAACTTCGAGATCGGCCAGAATCATTTCTTCATGTGAGTCAGTAAAATTAAATCTGATCTTCTGTTCAGGCGATAAATCATAAACAATTTTAGTCTGCAGATCTCTAAAATTGGGTAGAACGGTTCCAGCGGGCAAGTCTGCTAGCTCATCCAGTAAAATATCATAGTAAGTACGGCGACCTGATAGTATCCAGGAACCCTCCTCGCCTGCACCTGGCAGTGGTCCCTCTCCAAGGAGTCGCACATCAATCAAACTGGCACTTGCTTTTGCGTGTGTATCGAAACGGCTCCCTTCACGATTACGGGCAATAAGTACAGAGGAAAGTTTATCACCATATTGAGCTGAAAATCCACCTGGCAATAGCTCAACATACTCTACCACATCGGGGTTAAACATACTTATGGGACCACCAAGAGCTTTCAGGCGATAGGGATTAAAAACTGGAACATCATCAATTATTATCAAGTTTTGATCAGGAGTTCCACCACGTACAAAGAACTGTGCTGAAGCATCTGAACGAGCAACAACACCAGGCATCGTTGTGATTCCTCTGAAAATATCCTCACCACCACCAGCCAGGGTCAAGATCTCACGCGGTCTTAATTTCCGGCGGCTAGGATTAAGTTTTTCACTCTGCTCATCCTGCTTGGTTCGAGTCACAGTCACAGCATCTATCTCAATTGGGATGGATTCGAGTTGTACATTTATGCTGGTGGTCTGGCTTGGTGCAATATCTAATTGACGTATGATCTTTACCTTATAACCAACCATCCTGACGTGCAGCCTGTATTGACCTATTGGAATTTGGTCAATGGTGAAGCTCCCCTGCGTATCACTTGCTGCTCCCAGACGAGTACCATCCAAGATGATATTCACACCTGGTAAGCTCTCCCCGGTTTTTGAATCGGAAACATTTCCAGTAAGCGTACCCGTCTCGGCTGCCCATGAGCTGACACACAAGAGCATGATCACAGTTATCCTCAAAATATATGAATATGAGTTCACAGTATTCCAAATTTGATATAATTAACTACATTGACAATGAAAAATTTAGCTTACCTGACAAAATATTCTTCATTAATATGCTAGCATGATGACTCTTCTCCAGGCCAGCGATAGCTAAACACAGGAACAGGAATACATGAAAA
Organism: Fidelibacterota bacterium; assembly: GCA_030595455.1. Classification (GTDB taxonomy): domain Bacteria; phylum Fidelibacterota; class UBA8477; order UBA8477; family JABMPR01; genus JABMPR01. The sequence continues at coordinate 3,197 of JAUVDF010000060.1, forward strand.
AACTCGGGACATTTGCTGGGGTCTTTACTCCCACCATACTAACTATTTTGGGTGTGATCATGTATTTACGCCTGGGTTGGGTAGTCGGCAACGCCGGCCTGGGAGGTGCCCTGATTATTATTCTCCTGGCGAAGATGATTACGCTTACAACCGGTTTATCCATTGCCGCCATTGCCACCAACACGCGAGTTGGCGCCGGTGGCTCCTATGCGCTTATTTCACGATCTCTCGGACTGGAAGCGGGAAGCGCTGTGGGCATTCCCTTGTATCTCTCGCAGACTTTGGGTGGAGCGATGTATATTTCTGGGTTTACGGAAGCCTGGATGGCTTTATTCCCAACCCATGACCCCCTGGTAATTGGCGTATCCGTACTGCTCATTGTACTCGGCGTTAGTCTTCTGGGAGCCCAGTTTGCCATGCGCACTCAGTACCTAATCATGTTTGTGATTGCTGCCTCCCTGGTCTCCTTTTTTGCAGCCAGCAGTGAGGTGACGCCACAGATTCAGATCTGGGGTGATTTCTCCCAAGCCCCTTTTTGGGTTGTATTTGCCATCTTTTTCCCGGCCGTTACTGGTATTGAAGCCGGGGCAGCCATGTCTGGTGATCTAAAAGACTCGAAAAAATCATTACCGGTCGGTATGCTCTCAGCTATCGCCGTTTCCTTTGTAATTTATGTGGTGGTTGCTTACTACCTGGCTCGACTGGCTCAGCCGGAAGCCTTGGTGGCAAACACCAACATCATGATGGACATCTCCCGTTGGCGACTGGTAGTTGCTGCCGGTGTCCTGGGAGCAACTTTATCCTCAGCTTTGGGCTCCGTAGTTGGAGCGCCCAGAACCCTGATGACTATGGGTTCAGATAAGGTGATCCCCTTCTTCCGTTTTTTTGCCAAACGGAGTAAAGCTGGCGAACCGGTTTATTCAGTAATATTTACAGCCTTAGCCATTCTTGTCAGTCTATTGCTAGGAGATTTGAATACAATCGCTCCTTTGCTAACCATGTTTTTCCTGATCACGTATGCCACGATTAATCTTGCTGTCGCCTTGCAACTGGGAATCGGTATTCCCTCTTTCCGCCCCAGATTCAAGGTTCATATCAGCATCCCCATCATTGGATTTATCTGGGCAGTAGTGGTTATGTTTCTGGTAAATCCGGTCTTTGCTGCAGTGGCCTGGTTGCTGATCATCGCCGCCTATCTGGTTCAAGTTAAACGTGGATTGCAGGCTCCCTGGGGAGATATCCGCGCCGGGATGTTTATCGCCATGGCTGAATGGTCTGCCAAACAATCACAGAAATTGAGATCCCATCCCAAGACCTGGAAACCGAATATTATGGTACCCGTGGAAAACCCATTATCCTGGGATCACCGCCTGGCTTTCCTGAGAGATATTATTTTCCCCTCTGGTACACTGAGATTGTTTTCTGTGAAAATTACCGAGGAAAGCTTCAACTCAATCATTCGATCTGCCAGTAACCGCCTATTTGGTCGGGGACCAGAAATTCAGGAGCCCTCTCCTGAGCATGATATGAAAGAGGAGCAACTAGAAATACTGGCTGCCCCCTTAAAGGACGAAGATATTCTGGTAAGTACGTCTGTCATCGAGTGTCGCCATTTTCTGGAAGGAATCAGCATTACCGCTCAGGTTATGCGCAGCACGCACTTTCCTCCCAACATTATGTTCCTGAGCATGAGTCATGACCGTGCTAAAGATGAACGCCTGGAAGATATGATCGCGATTGCAGTTCGTGAGAAAATGGGAATTGCTGTCTATTCAAAGCACCCTCAACTGGATCTTGGTGAGCAAGAAACATTAAATGTCTGGCTCAGACGTTCCAGTCCCAACAAGGACCTGGCAATTCTGATGACCATTCAGCTCAATCGGAATTGGAATGGCAAACTGAGGTTTGTCACAGTCGTAGCGAATCAGAATGAAGCAGCTAAGGCTCGTGCGGCTCAGACCAGGCTCATTGATCGAGCCCGACTACCATTAAGCACTGAGTCTATCATTTTAGTTGGTGATTTTACAGCTGTTCTTCCGGATGCCCCCAGGGCAGATCTAAATATCTTTGGCATCTCCAATGAACTGGATGGAGACACCATGCATAATCTGGCCGCCGCCGTTAACACTTCCTGCCTGTTTGTTAAAGACAGTGGTGTTGAGAGCATGGTAGTATAAGTTTCTATTTCACTTATCTAGAATCAGAATAGGTGGATATTTTACTGGTCTTTCCCAAGTGTTTTCACAAACAATTATTGTATTAATCAGACATCATACTCCGATTATAATTGCACTGTTTGCTACTACCATTTATTATGGCTACGATAAGTGATAATGATTGTAATTTTCTAGAAAATGCGAGTATATCCTATTGAATCTGCCCTGCTTTACTGACAAGCGTGAGACCAGGAATTACTACGCTGATCCTATTAACAAAAATTTAAACATCCCAGAAATATTCATATTAAAAATGCCGAACAATCTGCGAGGAGCACAAAGATGAAAAAATTATTAATGACGGTACTAATCCAGGTTTTAGTCATCAGTATTGGATTGTCAGCAACGAGCAAAGAGGCCGGTAAATGTATGACCTGCCATAAAGAAAAAACCAATGGTATGTATTTGCAATGGTTGGGGTCAAACCATGCCAAGCACAACGTCACATGCTACGACTGCCATGCTGCTGACCGTAAAGATGCAGATGCATTCAAACATGAGGGCGCCTGGATTGCTACCCTGGTAACTCCCAAGGATTGTGGCCAATGTCATCCAGATGAGACGGCGGAGGTTGGACAATCTTATCATGCAAACGCCGGTGAAATTTTGGACTCAAAGGACGCTTACCTGGCTCATGTGGCTGGAGGAAATCCCATTGCAGTCCTGGGCTGTGAATCCTGCCATGGTTCGAAAGTTCAGATTGACCCCAATTCGCCTAATAAACTTTCAAAGTTATCATGGCCCAATTCCGGTATCGGTCGACTCAATCCTGATGGCAGTAAAGGTAGCTGTACAGCCTGTCATACCAGACATGCATTTGATAAAGCCCAGGCCAGACAGCCAGAAGCCTGCTCAAAATGCCATCTCGGTCCCGATCACCCCCAGAAAGAGGTCTAT
>JAUVDF010000078.1 GCA_030595455.1 Fidelibacterota bacterium
AATAGTACGGTGGCAGCTGCTGTTTATAGTGGTCATGTTATGAATAACCCAGCTGGTCTAGTTAATGGCCCTTCACGTTATCTCGGTGTTGTCTATGACCAATTTAGTGGTCTCTCAAGCAATTATAGCCTGGAAGCAAAATATCCGGTTACAGAAAACTATGATCTAGGGTTTACGGTCATGCATAGCAGCATAGACGATCTATTTTTTCGACCTAACCTCATTGGACTCACCCCTGAAGTAAGAAGAGATTCTGTGTTGGCGCTGTCTGAAAAGGCATCTGATATCATTCCATATCGTGAAAGCGCTGCATTTTTAACGCTGGCTCGCGAGTTTAACTTTAAAATAAATCTGGGATGGGTGTTTTTCAAAATCCCATTTCGCGTCCCTGTTGGCCTATCTGTAAAGTACATTGATAAACTATTATTTGAAAATAGAGGTCTAGGGTCTGGTATTGATGTAGGCGGGCAAGTCTTTTTTAGCTTAGCTGGAATGACTGATATGCTGGTCGATACCGAATTTGGTTTTGGGCTATTTTCAAGTGATATATTGAATACACCTGTATTCTGGACGACGGAGCATCAGGATGCTATTAAGCGCAATGTCACTTTTGGCTACTCCATAAAGCAGGAAGTAAAGCGCTATGCCACAGCGATTACATTTTCAGCCAGTTCACAAAGCAGATATCCCGATGTGTCCCAATATGGCGTTGATATAACAATCAAAGATTTGGTTTCAGTAAGGGCCGGGCATGATGGTTATACAACTTCCTTTGGCCTTGGCATTAGCTTGAAAAAGTTTATTATTGATTACTCATTCAGCCAGCATGAATTGACTGATATGCAAAAAATTGGAATAAGTTATCGTTTTTAACGGTAGCTTAATTTACTGAGGGGTACACATTGCTCAAGAGACTGATTATCATTGTCACAATATTACTGATGTCCCAGGCATTATGGGCACAGAATAAGAGTCAGAAGACCGAAGATCCACGGTATATCCTGCATCCCGAAACCGGCAAATTAAGTATGGTTGTGCGGATCTGGGGTGAGGTCCAACAACCGGGTGTAACATTGGTGCCTTCAGACGCAGACTTAATATCATTGCTTAGCTATGTTGGTGGTCCAACCGGTAGAGCAAAACTCAATAAAATCCGGATCATTCGTTTTAATGTACAGCCAGGGGATGAAAGAGTTGTATACGCTAACATTGAAGCCTTCATTGAAACCGGTGACGATACCTACATGCCAACCATTTACCCCAATGATACGATTATTGTGAGTGGAACAATATGGAAAGTAGTAAATGAATTTATGCCCTATATTTCCACAGCGATTACCTTGCTACAGTTCTACTACTATGTAGTCCTCAGTCGTCAAGTATCATAAGGATATCATAGATGTATGATGAAATTAGAGATGAGTTAAGCGAGCTCAAAGAGCGTCTTGATACGCTAAGGGGGCATCTTTGACCTCTCCAAAGTACATACTGAACTTGTTGAGCTAAAAGCGCTCTCTCTAAAAGATGACTTCTGGAATAATTCATCACAAGCGCAGACAATCTTAAAGAATATCAACTTATTAGAAGGACAGGTCACCGACTGGGAGAATGTACTTACCCATGAGGAGGATTTGGATATTCTGCTTGAGCTTGCCATAGAAGACGGTGATGAGAGTCTATCTAAAGACCTTAATAAAGCCCTGCGCGATTTTCGAAAAACACTTGAAGACTATGAGCTGCGACAGCTTCTGAGTGATGAGGATGATACTCTGGATTGTATCGTAACGATTCATCCTGGAGCTGGAGGCACGGAATCTCAGGATTGGGCAGAGATGCTCTATCGAATGTATACTCGCTGGTTTGACAACCGTGGATGGAGCTGGAAAGCATTGGATTATCTGCCTGGGGATGAAGCCGGTTTGAAGGATGCGACAATCGAGGTCAAGGGTCAGTACGCTTTTGGTTATCTGAAAGCTGAAAATGGTATCCACCGGCTTGTTAGAATCAGTCCCTTTGACTCAAATTCACGTCGTCACACCTCTTTTGCATCAATATTCGCTTATCCCATATATGATAACGAAATAGAAATAACCATTGATATGAACGATGTCAGGGTCGATACATACCGCGCGAGTGGTGCTGGTGGTCAACACATTAATAAAACTGACTCTGCAGTGCGTTTAACACACGCTCCTACAGGTATTGTTGTACAATGTCAGAATGAACGATCGCAACATAAGAATAAAGAAACAGCCATGAAAATGCTCAAGGCTCGACTCCATCAGCTTGAAAAAGAAAAAGAGCAAGCCAAGATGGATCAGGCGGCATCTTCTAAGACTGAAATTGGTTGGGGGAATCAAATTAGATCCTATGTATTCCATCCATATACCATGGTAAAGGATCACAGAACTAAACATGAGACCGGAAATATCCAGGCCGTTATGAATGGCGATATCGATGGTTTTATTAAAGCATATTTATTGAATCAGATGGGAAATGAATCCTAATGAGTGAACGTACTTTAAATGAAATTATGGATCAACGTAGAGCGAAGATAAAGTCACTTCTTGCTGAAGGTATTGATCCATTTCCACATAATTATAACCGTAGCCACCTCGTTGAAGAAGCATTAGAGCAATTTGAAGAGCTTGAGGATCAAGCAGGGGTGAGCTTAGCCGGTAGACTCATGTCTCGTCGGGTTATGGGAAAAGCTAGTTTTGCTAACATCATGGATGGTAGTGGTCGGATACAGCTGTACCTGAGCAGGGAAGATATTGGTGTAGAAAAATACACCATGTTCAAAAGTTTGGATATTGGTGATTTCTTGGGCGTTAGCGGGAAAATGATGACCACGCGCACTGGCGAGAAAACCTTGAAGGTGCTTGAACTAACCTTATTGAGTAAAAATATAAGACCTCTGCCTAATGTGAAAGAGAAGGACGGTCAATTATTTGATGGATTTGAAGATAAGGAACAGCGCTACCGTAAACGCTATCTGGATCTGATTGTTAATCCTGAAGTAAAAGAAACCTTTATTAAGAGAGCCAAAATATACAAGAGTATTCGAAACTTTTTTGATGATAATAAATATCTGGAAGTAGAAACACCCATATTACAGCCACTCTATGGTGGTGCATCAGCTCGACCATTTAAGACTCATCACAATGCTCTTGATATGCCTTTATTCCTTCGTATTGCTGATGAACTTTATTTAAAAAGATTAATTATTGGTGGGTTTGAGAAAGTATATGAGTTTTCAAGAAATTTCCGTAATGAAGGTATGGATCGTACCCATAACCCTGAGTTTACAGCGATTGAATGGTACGAAGCCTATGTAGATTATTTCTATCTCATGGATCAAGTAGAATCACTTTTCAAATCGCTAGCGAAAGATCTTGAGCAGAGTGTTTTCAGCTATAATGATTGTGAAGTTGATATCACAAAGCCATTTAAACGCGCTACTATGGCAGAACTTGTCCAAGAATACGCCGATGTTGATCTTTCTAAGGCGGATGCAGCTGAATTGTTAAAAGTGTGTCGGAAGCATAAAATTGATGCTCCAGGTAATGCCAATTATGGGCAATTACTTGATGCGCTCTTCGATGAATTAGTGCAGCCCCATCTAATTGACCCAACTTTCGTGACAGAATATCCCAAGGCCATTTCACCCTTAGCAAAAAATAAGCGGGATAGTGATGGTACTTTTGTAGAACGCTTTGAACTGTTTATTGCTGGTAACGAATTTGCCAATGCCTTCACAGAACTTAATGATCCCATTGACCAACGTGAAAGGCTTGAAGCCCAAGCCGCTCTACGAGATGCTGGCGATGAAGAAGCACAGACTCTGGACGAAGATTTTCTGCAAGCCATCGAATATGGAATGCCACCAACCGGTGGGGTGGGTATGGGCTTGGACAGGCTAGTCATGTTGTTGACCGGCAATCGTTCAATTAGAGATGTTCTTTTATTTCCCCAGATGCGACCTGAATCAAACGGATAGGCACCAACCCTGACAAGTGTCCTATACTGGCTATCTCGCAACCCGTTATCTATTCGGTAAACATCGAATCCCATTTATAGCATTCATTTCCAGAACCACCATGATTGGAATGGCTCTGGGAGTGGCAACGCTTGTATTAGCACTTGGAATCATGCGTGGCTTCCAATCGGTTGTCACCGAAAAGATCATTGGTTTTGATACCCACATTCGTATAGAAAAGCTCTTTCAGTCAGGATTTGACCTCTCACCAGAACAGGTTCAGGAAATTGAAAATATAGCCGGAGTTGAAAGCATCTTTCCCATTCAAAAAGCAGAAGTCATGCTCAAAGCAAATGGAGTCACAGAAGGAGCTCTTCTGGAAGCCATGCCCGAAGAAGCGCTTAAAGGGCTATACTCAGTGAGCGCTAATCTGCAGTCATCTACAGGAGGACAGTCTGGGATTATTATTGGGGCGGCGATGGCTGAAATGCTTGAAGTAAATGTTTCAGAGCCCATATTGCTTTACGATCTGGGATCTCTTGCCGAAATGAAGGGGTTTCCAACAATTGCCCGCGCTGAGGTTCAGGCCATCTATGAATCTGGAATGGTTGATTATGATAAGAGTTACCTGTATTGTTCAATCAATACTATGAATGAACTCTTTCGAGGGAAGGCTACTAAGGATGAATATGGAATCTTCCTAACTGATCTGGCCCTAACTCGAACAGTAATAAACCAGATTGATAGTATTTTACCCTATTCACATCTTTCCATATCCTGGGAGGACAGGCACCAGACCTTGTTTAACTGGATGAAAACACAGCAGTTGCCAATATTTGTGATTTTTAGTCTGATCATGCTAGTTGCTGTAGTAAATATCGCGAGCACCTTGGTCTTGATCATCATGGAAAAACGCAGTGAGATCGGTACACTCAGGGCACTTGGTACGAGTCGTAGACGGATAAGACGAATTTTTGCGCTAGAGGGCTTAATGATGGGCCTGACAGGCGCGACTTTAGGCTTATCCATTTCTGCCATCCTGATTTGGCTCCAGAGTACCTTTGGATTGATCTCTTTACCCAGTGATGTCTATTTCATGGATAAAGTTACCATTCAAATCGCTTTTGAAGATATTCTGTTGATATACGGAGGAATCCTCTTGCTGGCCATTCTGTCGTCACTGTTTCCTGCGATGCAAGCCAGCCGTTTAAATCCAGCTGAAGCCTTGAGGGATGAATGAACCAACTAAATTGGTATATTGCCCGTCGCTACTTCTTTGCGAAACGGAGTAATCGCTTTATTAGTTGGGTTGGTGGCGTTTCTATGCTTGGTATTGCCCTGGGAGTGACGGCCCTTATAATTACCATGTCTGTCTTGAACGGGTTTGAATCTGAAGTTACGAATCGCATCACAAATTTTATTCCACACCTGACCATTTCACCTGAGATTGAAGTTGAAACTTTAAGAAGTCATATCCCTGAGTCAAGTTCGATCTATTTCAGCACTGAAAGAAAAGCGGTTCTGAAATTTAAAAGTGAACAAGTCGTTCTTAATGTTAGAGCCATTGATCAGGATCAGTGGACACACCTCTTGAAAGCCCAGAGTGTTCACTCAACGCTACCCGGACGTTTGAGTATATATGATCAGGAACTGCCTGGGATTGTTGTTGGGGTCGCCGTAGCTGATAATCTTTTTCTAAATGTGGGTGACACCTTAGTTGTTGAGAGTCCATTGGATGCAGGGCAGGGACAGTTTAGAATTCCCAGTCGTCACTTTGTTGTCACTGGTGTATTTCAATCTGAGATATTTGATTTTGATCGTAGTCTGGCCATTATTCCATACGTGGAAGGCAGACGATTATTTAAAT
>JAUVDF010000169.1 GCA_030595455.1 Fidelibacterota bacterium
GGTGGTGGCAGGATGAGGGGCTACGCTGACTCACTTGATGTACCGGTAAACTACCTCTGGTCCAATAATTTGGATATTACTATTACAAGCAGCCCATTTCATCTTGATAAGGTTGACCTTGGACTTTTCTTTGATATTGGACAAATATCGGATACTGGTACCAGCTGGGATTGGGTGGGTGATGCAGGTCTTGGGCTTCAGGTTAAACCCACCTGGAAAAGAAATAGTTGGCTGACTACATTATTGAGACCCGTAAGTTTTAAGATTGAATTGCCACTTGCTCGTATTGAAAACGATACTTGGGTCAGTACTTTAGAAAATAATCAATGGGTTTTTAGTGTTTCCTACTAATTGTCAGAGCCATTCTTCGGTAGCTAATTCTAAGTAAAAGGCATAACACTTGTTTGGTGTATGTATTAAACAGTATTTGCAATTGCAAAATATGTTAATATATATTTCGCCGCTTGGAAAATGGGCAGGATTTGTATTTATAGGGAGCTTGAAATAGTTTGCGTTTTATAGTCTTTATCATCGCTACAATAATCATTTTTAGTTGTACAGGAACCCAGTCACCTAATCTATCTGATAGTTTGGAACCACAGGCAATGGTCAGTATTGCTGATGCAGATAGCTACTGGGAACAGAGGGCTGATACTGTATTCGCACAAAGAGCTTTACATACCTATCAGCAATTAGCTGAAGGGGATAGTACGTCTGTTGTCATTGCTTCTAAACTATCACGAGCATACTATTATCATGGTCAGTTCCTGGCCACTAAAACGGCTCAAAAAGATAGTCTGTTTTTGCTCGGTCATGAAACGTGTCAAACTGTCCTCAAAAAAGATACGGAATACTACAATCTGCTATTCTCCACCGGAGATGAACATATGGCTGTTCAGGGCCTGGATAAAGTATTTCTGGACGCACTATACTGGGGAATGGCAAATTATGGTCAATGGCTGGCAACCAAGGGGGATATCGTCCGCCTAGGCCAACGTGATCTTATTTGGACCACACTGGAACATATCCATGACCTTGATTCCAATTATTACTATGGGGCATATTATCGCTACAAAGGTGCTTTATTGGCTCGCGACCCCGAGACACAGCATGATACATTGGCAATTAGAGCAGCCTTTGAAACTGCTATTGAAATAGCTCCAGAGTATCTCGGAAACTACACGCTTATGGCAATGTTCTATTGTCCTCTAACCAAGGACAAAGAGCTTTTCTATCAGCTTTTGACGACTGTTATTACCAGCAGTTCTGATCCAGCTTTACCCTACCATCCGGAAAATTTACACGAAAAGGCTTTGGCTGAAAATTTAATGATTAGAGCTGAAAAAGAAGACTGGTTCTAGTTTAACAAATCAAGTTAATAATTGGGTTATTGGCTGACTTTGGATTACAATTCGAAGGGTGGATCATCCATTTTTGCCAACGCTGCTCCGAGTTTTTCTTCATCAATTGTATAGTGCGGTTTGTTGCTCAGATTTTGTGATATCTGTTGATATTGCTCAGATTTAAAATATTGTCGCAGTTGGCTGTGGATGGGAATTATCTGTTTTCTTGGCTGCCACTTGAATACTTCACGAGTTTCTCTGTGAACAATAGCTCCAGTTGCACTAGCCCAAGCGATTACTGAGAGACGATACTTCTTCCAAAGATCCTGGGATACCTGCCTTACCTGGGCTTGTATGTAGGGACTCAGGAAAACAAAGCGTTTCCCAAATAATAGACCTGTATGATAATATTCCGGTACATTGATGATGCCATCTACCTGTAGATGTCTACCCATCAGAGTAAAAAGAGCCAGCAACTCATCACCCAGGCCTAATCCCGGATGTTCCTGCCCAGGGAGCCGGGGCTTTCTAGGTGTAAATGATGCTTTTGGATTCTGCAGTAGAAGCCATTCTACCGTTAGGACTCTCAAGGGTTGAGTGTACAAGAATTCTGCGTCTATATCTTTTGGGATGAGATTTTGATAACGAGCTACGAATTCCATGATGACGTGATCACGATCCCGGCTGCGGCCATTATATATGGTAACAATATGTCGAAAAGGATCTTTCGTGTCGATTTTAACAGACAGGTGACGGATTCCCAGATGACGAGCCTGTCTATCCAGGCCAAAGCGTTCTATGATATATTTGATACCATCTTTTGAGTACTTGCCGAGGAAAAGTTCAGTTGTATTGGAGGGAGCACCTGTCAGAAAAAGATCGTCCCAGCTTAAATCTTCTTGCGAGAAATTACTGGAAATCTCCAGAGGGGAGATGCTCTTGGCAATGCGCCGATATTTTCTAAAAAGTCGAGTCATGGTTAATTAAAAATTATAAGCCAAACCTAAGTTTAAGTTTGAGAAATCTTCCAATTCTTTGAAACTATTACCAGCTTCATCACCACCTATAAAATAAGCCAGGCTAGCCGTTAAAGCTAAGCCATCTCGAAGTGAATATTCGGAGCCCAGGCTGGTCATGTAGCCGGTTTCAGCCAGGTCAATCATAAGCATCCCACTTAGCTCCAGGCTATTATCAAACATGGTAGCCATGGAAGACAGCATTACCACCTGATCAGAGATCATAGCAAATGGGGTTCCTAACCCAGGTCGGAAATTATCTACAGTCAACAGCGTGACTCCCAATCCAGTCTCAGGTTTTGTTAAACCCTCAGCATTGAGGATTTCAGTCCCTAGGAATTGGGCCATCAAGCTCACCTGGTTTGCAAACTGATATTCTACCTGTAGGACATATTGGAAATAATTGGCTTCAACCTGGAAATTGACTACTGCACCAGCATCAAGATCTGGTGTCTCAGTCTGGAAATGAGCGCCTTCTCCACGGAGGGTCCAATTACCAGGGAAAGCGACAAAGTCCAGCCCTAGAACATTAGTATTACGAAACCCAAATTGGGGAATTAAAGCCTCGGTCCGTCCAGAATTAAGTGACAGCAACGAAAAAAGTTGGTCATGTCCCTTGAAATACGAAAGGGAAATATCAGCAGCATTAAAGGCGCGCTGAAGACGAACCCCATATTCTGCAGGAGCATCAACTTCTTCATAGGACTCTGGTTCAAATGGAAACTGGATGGGGAAATCTGGTTCATTAAAGGGTAGACGATTACCCAGGTGCTCAGGCGTAAATATGATTTCAGCCTGGTAGTCATTATAATACGTTTTTGCCGCCAAGCCTAGATTCCCGAGCTTACGGTCTGTACCCGCCAGGAACATATAGTAAAAATCATAAGGAGAGAGATTATCAGTCGGGTTATTCGCATCAGCAGCGCCCCAGGCATGGATCATCCTGCCTACTTTCAGCTCTCCAAAACTGGGGTACCAGGTTACAAATGCTTCCCTGAACTGAATCATCTCAGTTGAATACTCAGCATCT
>JAUVDF010000206.1 GCA_030595455.1 Fidelibacterota bacterium
AAAAACTCGTGGGCAACTGTTACTCTAAGAGCTGCCAGGCCAGAAGTAGCATAGGCACTTTCAGCATAGTCATTATCAATTACTAAGTAGGTAGCAGAGGGTGCGGAATTGCCGAAATAGGTCATCCCATAAAATGATCCAGCCCATTCCTTGATATAAATATCCAGCTCCGGTCCATCAAAATTATCATCAGGAAGAGGAGGTAGGAACCCTAGATCACCGACCAGCACCGAATAGGCTGAGTCAGCAGCGATAGCAGCTTCCATTACAAATATTGGAGTACCCATTATTTCATCACCAGTCACAGCATTAGTCCCACTTTTGGTATAATGAATTTTAAAATAGCCATCAGGGCTAATATAGGATTCATCTAAATCAGGCACATCTCTGGTCAACACAGAGGTCACTCTGTTTACTGAAATACTATGTGCAGCAAAACCACATTTATGGGCTGGAGTGGTCTGCCCCCACAGTGGAGGAAGCATAAACAGTAACAGAAAAGCGGAGAAAAAGATTAACCTCTGCTCTTGGTACTTACCCTTGTTCACAGACTTGTCCCATGGATGAGTTGTTTAAATTTGCTATATCTGCGTTTCATCTGTGTTAATCAGTGGCTAAAAATAAGGTTGATTACTTTTTCCTGAATGACATTCGGATAGGGACACCCTCAAATCCAAATAGCTCTCTAAAACGGTTTTCAATATACCGTTTATAGGCAGTCTTGATCAAGTCAGGGTAATTTGTAAAGATCACGATCACAGGAGGTTGAACGGCGACCTGGGCGCAATAGTTCAATTTTATTTCCTTACCCCTGGGGGATGGGGGTTGTAATCGGGCAACTACGTCCTCCAGGAAAAGGTTTAGCTGGCGGGTCTGAATCCGTTTTGTCCGCTCTTCATGAATCTGTTTTACAAGGTCAACCAACTTGAAAATTCGTTTTCGCTCAAGTGTTGAAATAAATTGGATGGGGTAATGTCTCAAGGCAAACATATCATCAACCAGACCCTGTCTGATATCTCTCATAGTATTGGTTGTTTTTTCTATGAGGTCCCACTTGTTCACACCGACGATCAGACCTTTTCCAGCCGAGATGACTTCTTCCATCACGCGAGCGTCATGGGAGACAAAACCCTTCTCAGCATCGATGAGTACAATTACCACGTGAGAACTCTTAATCGCCTGTTGGGTACGAATTGAACTATAGTACTCAACAGAATCGTTAACCTTAGCTTTGCGCCTTAAACCAGCAGTATCAATCATTTCATAGGATTGGTCAAAATACTTGAACGTCGTATTGATAGAATCTCGAGTCGTGCCTGGTATGTCGGTCACAATCTGTCTATCAACACCCAGCAAAGCGTTGGTTAAGCTTGATTTTCCAGCATTAGGCATACCTACAATTGCAAACCGGATGACATCTTCATCAATTTCTTCTTCAATCTCCAGGTCACCGAAAGTAGAAACAACCTTGTCCAGAACATCTCCTACACTACGGCCATTGAGGGCACTTACTGGAAAGACTTCCCCCAGTCCCAACTGGTAGAAAACGTGACTTTGATGCTCAAGTTCAGTGTTATCAGCTTTATTAGCGACCAGTACAAGCGGCTTCTTTGCTCGGCGGGCGCGTTTGACAATTTCTTCATCTTCCCATGTAATTCCGACAACAGTATCAACCACTAAAATGATGACATCCGCCTCTTCGATAGCGGCGATAGCTTGTTTGCGTACCTCTTTATCAATGATATCAGAACTTTGGGGAATGTAGCCGCCTGTATCAACCAGAAAGAAATCATGGCCGGCCCAATCAGTTTCCATTGCAATCCGGTCACGGGTGACCCCTTCTTGTTCGTGTACAATAGAAAGACGTTTGCCAACAATTCTATTAAATAAAGTGGATTTACCAACATTTGTTCGCCCAACGATAGCAACTACAGGTAATCTCATGTCCATGGTGTAAGGATCTCCAACATATCTTCATGGTGGATATAGACAGGTATATCCAATTTTTTTTCTATATCTTCACGAGTATGATCATCTAAAGTGATACCATCCTCACTAAACATGCGATAGGAAAGATAAATCGCATCCGCCGGCTTTACTGCTTTTAGTTGTGTAACCAGATCTCGAGCAGGTACCAGACCGGTTACCGTAACCAGGTCAGCACCGAGCCATTCGTTCTTTATGGGTACGATTTCATAATCCAGGTCTACAACATCGTCCAGGGTGCTGGCAATGATCTCTTTTAGAAAAGGATAACCCAGAGTGCCAGTTGCAAAAACCAGGCGCGTGGGCTTTTTCAATTTTGAAGGTAGCATAGCCCGGCTGGCTTGAAACCGATTTGCAAAGTCACGACATTGCCCGACACCATTTTCTACCATAGAAAATTCACCATAATATTCATCTTCAGGTATTGGCTCATTTGCCAAAATAAAAAACTCATCACTGAGATAGACAAAGCGATCAATTCCCGGAATCTGAAATTCATGTTCCCTTGCTTTAAACCAATCCACAAACTCTCGGGCACTTTCTTTGGTGTAAGAGTCTAGGTGGGGCAGTCCTTCACGGTATTTTGTGATTCCCACAGGGACTATGGAAACTGATTGAACTTGAGGCGTAAACTGAATCAGGTCCCTGATTGACTGGAGTAAGATGTCGCCATCAGTCCAGCCGGGGCAGAGCACAATTTGAGTATGGAGTTCAATATTATTGTCAGTCAGGTATTTCAGTTTGTCCAGAATTTTATCATCTTTGCCATACAAAAGCATTTTTCGCCGGAGCTCTGAGTCTGTAACGTGTACACTGATGTATAGCGGGCTTAGATGTTGTTCC
>JAUVDF010000098.1 GCA_030595455.1 Fidelibacterota bacterium
AGTGAGTTACCATCCTGCGGTGTAAAACAGAAACCGGTCAATTCCTGGCCTCCAGCTGATAGATGCAGGCTGGGGACAGATATTACAGTCTGATTTAAAATGCGACCATAGTGACCATGGTCTCTACCGAAGGAAAAGACCTGGCTTGATAGCTTTTTCTCAGTCAAGGCAATTAAGGGATTTGCTTTTAGTATGTCGACTACCTGCGGCATGGACATAGCTTCTTTCATCTTCAAATGAAAATGGATAATGTGCATATACTGAGTATTCAGTTTCATCGCTGAAGAAAAGATGTTCAAATCATAGCCAAGTGTTTTAAACAAATTCGCTGAATCCTTGGCATGGTGAGTACCATAACGATCGGACATATGAGAACCAACTTCTGGAGCTGGAATAAAATCATTTGCCTGACTTAGATCATTAGCTCTACGGATCATGACAAACCGGCCATCAACTAAATTTTCTGGGTCACCATTGTGAAGTCCAATGGTTTTGACCAGGGATGAAAGATTGTGTGTATTGCAGGAGACGACTTGAAGAAATTTGTCTTCGCCTGGTATGAGCGCCTCATCATTGACACCACGTGCATAGGGCTTCCCAAAACCTGTTTCACTTCCCTGAGCAATAAATCCGAGGGTGTTGTGATCAAAATTGTGGTAATATTTGACTTTATTTTTATGGCCTACTCCTTTGGGAGTACAATCGATAACCACACTGGCCCGATCGATAGCTTCAACAGTTGAGAAAGCTGGCTCAAGTCCTATTTCCTGAAAACCCTCAAAGGCTTCTGTATCTGTTACCAGACGTGCTCCACGCTTTAGCAATCGGATAACCTTAGCATGTTCGCTGGTTAGAGGAGTTCTTTTATGGAATGTTACTTCATCAATTCCAAGATTTGATCGGTAGTCAGATAACAGCCCAATTAATGGTTCACCAATAGTGCCTGTTCCTACTACATGAACAATCTTTTTTGACATGATCGATTCCCCTTACTTCTTCGATTCAATCATTTCTTTGAGCAAGGTCATTTCTTGCTCAAGACTATTGGCTTTCTTATTCATGTACCACATGAACCCAAAAATACCTAGCCATATAATGCTATAAGCCATAAAGAGATAAATATAGGCATCCATCTAGAGAATCTCCATTTCCTTGAATTGTTTATTTACCGTATCTTCTAAAACAAGAAGTTGATATCTTTTCCTAAGAAAATATACGTACAGTAGTGTGAATGTTGCCAACGAAAACATAAAAGTAAAGAACATTGGACCAGCAAGACTACCATCACCACTAGCCATCACTGCTTTGGGGTGCTGTGTTTCCCACCAACGAATTGAGTAATAGACGATGGGAACATCGATAAAGCCAATAATGCCCACAACAGCTGACAAATTAGCTCGCTTACTACCGTCAGGTAGGTATCTACGTAACATCAGATAGGCAATATAGATTAACCAAAGAATAAGCGACGATGTCAAGCGTGCATCCCAGGTCCACCAGATACCCCATACCGGCTTAGCCCATATTGGACCAGTTATGAGTACCAGCGAGATAAAAAGGACACCAATTTCAGCTGAAGCGACTGCAATGAGTTCATATTGGCGCTTACGTTTCCACAAGTAAGCTACACTGGCAACAAACACAATAAAGAAGGCCAAAAACCCTAGCCATGCGCTGGGGACATGAAAATAGAAGATCTTTTGGGCAACCTGCTCAGATAAATTTGATGCTTTTATAGGTGGAACCCAATTAAAGATCAAAAATATACTCGTCATAAATGCGAACAGCAAAACGATGAGAAGTATCTTATCAGTTAATGCTCTCAAAGTCGTTCCTCCAGTATAGATTTATAATTTGCACCATTCCTTTAATCCTCTAATATGAATTCAAAGAGCATGAATGATACGGCAAAAAAGATTACATCAAAGGCTATGACCCTGGTAAGTAAAGGGTAGAACCCTTGAGTGATATCTCCCCCGATCACCATGCCTGTTAAGTTGACAGACCAGATTATAATGGGTGATACTAAGGGCCAAAGTAAGAGTGAAAGTAATATCTGTTGATCCCGAGTGTGAACAGCCACTGCTGAGAGAATCGTCCCAAGGCTGGTAAACCCAATTGTCCCAGCCAAAATCACAGGAATCAATAAAAACATCTGAAATGAAAGTTGTAAATCATAGAATATGATAAAAATGGGGAAAATCAGGCTCTCAAAAAGCAGCATGATGAGGGTAACGCTCATAAATTTCCCTAGATAGACCTGCCCCCCATCAACCGGCATGAGCGCCATAGATCGTAAATTCCCATTCTCTTTTTCCACTGCAAAGGCATGGTTTAGTCCAAACATTCCTGAGAAAATGAAAGCAACCCACAATAGACCTGGAGCTATCTCCAGCATAACAAGCCTGGATACTTCAAAAGTGAAATTGAAAATGACAAAGATCAACAACGAGAATATCCACATTGAGAGGATACTGTCCTTGGATCTGAACTCCATGCGCAAATCTTTTTTAAGAATAGAAAGTGCTGCTCTCATTGTCCTTATTCCCCTGAACGATCAGAACTGAAATATTTCTGTCTGATTTCATCTGGATTTGTGTCCGCCATCAGGCCATCATGTAAAATACGATGCTTTTCCAGTATCAGATAGCGTTGCGACAACTCCTTGGCAGTATGGAGATCGTGAGTAGTTAAAAGAATGGTACGTCCAAGTTCTTTTTGTTTCCTCAATAATGATATCAAGATACCGATAGCGAGCTGATCCAAACCAGTAAATGGTTCATCCAGCAATAACAGTGATGGCTCATGTAGCAAAGCTCTGGCAATAGTCAACCTCTGGGTCATCCCTCTTGAAAAGGTGCCCACAAGATCAAAGCGTCTGTGCATCAATTCAACGCTTTGCAGCACATCTTTTATCCTTTGCTCGGCATCCTTCACACCATAAATACTTGCATAATATTCAAGGTTTTCAGTAGCCGTCAAGTTGTTATATAAAAATACTTCATGTGAAATAACTGCTAATTTTGACTTGTTTTCAGTATCAGCAGGATCCCCACCATAGAGCTCAACTAAGCCACTACTAGGCTTAGAAACACCACTAATGATATTTAAAAGAGTGGTCTTCCCTGCACCATTCCGACCTAAAATACTGACGAATTCACCACTTTGAATAGTAAGATCAATATTCCTTAGCGCAATAATACGGCCAAAATCCTTAGATACTTTGGTCAACTCTAAAGCAGGGAGAAGCAAGTTATTTGATCCTATCTAAGGTCTTATACACAGAAACCAATTGATGTAAGATTTTATCCTGTACTACCTGGTCAACTTTAGAATTTGTGGCTTTTGAGTACTCAAATAACAGGGCTTGCTTTTGACGTTTCAACATATCAACCGATTCCTGCTTTAAGTCAGAAGTTTGTTGAGTAATCGAAATAAATAATGCTAAAAATATGAGCATGATCAACACACCTGAGAGAACCAATTTTGTACTGGTCGGTAAACGATGCTCTACCACTATTCTCCCATCATTCTGCTGCTGTTCGTGCTCATGCTCCTGGTTCTCTGCCATACCTTGTCCAGATACCTGGATTTGCATATTTGTACCTGCACTTACTTGATTTATCGCATAGATAGCCAAACCATTTTCATTGTCTGTGCCCTCCCTACTAAGTCCAGGTGAGGAAATATTTAATGATAATGGCATGGTGTAAACATGAAAATGATCAATATCATACCTAATCTTTTCAGTAACCACAGCACTCCCAGATTCATATGGAAGATAGTAGGCTATATCAACTTCGGAGATACCCGGTTTAAGTGCATTGGGTAGTACCTGCCCATTATCTGTTTTAATGGCCTGAGTCCTTAGCGGCATGGTTTCAGACTTAAATGTGAGATAGTCTAATTGGAGTACATCCTCTGGAATATGGACTTTTATCAAACCTGGGGTCTTTGAAAAAGTAACTGGAGGATTGGATTTATTTTCAAAAATCAGCCGTTTCTGAATATAGAGTCTGTCCTCAAAAGCATAAATAACAAAGTATGGAACTGTTACGGTTAAATCCGTGACCTCATCCTGATGATCATATACAGTGATAGATGTTTCCCAAGCTGTGACACCGGCAGTGGGAGCAAAGACGCTGGAATAAGTAACACCACCGACATACCCTTGTATGAGAAAACGATTATCTCTCTCAGCTTTAAGGTTACGAAATGTTACAGACCCATTTGCATTAGTAATCGCATCTATTTCTGTCATCCCCGTTGAAATATCCATGAGCACTACGCGGTCAGCCTGACCAGGCGTATTACTGGTACCATTAATAATATTTACCCGAAGATCACCAGCAAGTAGTAGGCTGGTCATAATTGTTATCGTAGAGATTACTCTCAAGAGTTGTTGCATCATGATAGCTTCTCCCCACATTTCATACAGAACTTGGCCTCTGAACTATTCACAGTATTGCAACTTTGACACTCATTCTCGTGGGTTTTACCATTGTGTTTATGTTTTCCCAACCCACTTAAATCTTTCTGAATTCTATCCATCAAACCCGAGGATTTTTGCTCCTCTAGCTTTTTGATAACCTGTCCGGCTTCTTTTACAAATGAATTGCGAATTTCAGAGAAGTCTTCCTCGCTGAGCCTACCCATTGCATAATCGAATTCCAGATCTGCAATATTCCCATAGACTCGTTGTTTCCTATCTTCCAACTCTTCCGATTCCATGTGAAGAGAAATCCAGGTGCTATCTTTTTTAAATAATGGTAATACCGCCCACGCAAAAAATGCCATACCCAACAAATAAGCTAAATAGCTCATGCATCACCCCCTACTTTCGCTTCCCTGAGATTAGGGAGCAAGGCGAAAAGAGTACCAAACACGATCAGAAAAGCTCCAATCCAGACAAATTTCACAAATGGATTTCGATAAACTTGAACAATTATCCGTTCTCCATCATTACTTACTCCGGAAACAACAGTATAAATATCTTCCCGCAAGGTAGAGTAAATATCTACTTCAGTGGAAGGTTGTTCTGAGGCAAAATAATAGCGCTTCTCTGGACGTAA
>JAUVDF010000053.1 GCA_030595455.1 Fidelibacterota bacterium
GAAAAAGAAGCGCACATCATGCCGTCTAACTTTAGACAAATCACGGGACATTACATCTGGATCCTTTAAAAATATATCCGGTGTGATGCCCCCACCACCATAGACCTTACGACCCGTTTTAGTATCAAATTGAGGTTTATCTTTCAGCCCTGTTGTATCCTGACCATTATCTCTTTCCATTAACTCAGTATAATAATCACGAGCATCCCCATTTTCATATTCCCGTTGAATCAGGCGACCACTTGGGGTGTAATAACGAGCAACTGTCACGCGGACTGCAGAACCATCACGGAGAGGATATTGTCTCTGTACCAATCCTTCGCCAAAGCTGGTTTCACCCACCACAATACCACGATCCAGATCTTGAAGTGCGCCAGCCAGAATTTCACTGGCAGAGGCTGATCCACGATTAATCATGGCAATAACTGGTTGCTTATAGTAAGTAGCTTTGTGCTTAGAGAACATCTCTTCATTGGCATTCTTCAGACGACCCTTGGTTGAAAGAATTTTTTCGCCACCGGGAAGGATGTAATCAACGATCTTGATAACTTCGTCCATGTAGCCCCCACTATTGTTGCGCAGATCAATAATGAGACGTTCCATCCCCCGACCCTGTAATTCAACAATGGCCGAGATCACTTCTTCTGAAGTTGTTGCTGAAAATCGATTTAGCAGGATGTAGCCAGTGTTATCATCCATAACAAATTTGGCCAACACGCTGTAGATGGGAATTTTATCACGAATGATGGTGACGGGTATTAATTCGTTTTCTCCAAGCCGGGCGATTTCCAGTTTAACTTTTGAACCTTTGGGTCCCCGCAGTTGTTCAAAAACACCATCACGGGTAATTTTATAAGCTGATACGCTATCAATCTTGACAATTTGATCACCGGGCTGCAGCAGTCCATCTGAAGGGGAGCCCACGATGGGTGTAATGACCGTGATATAGTCATCAATAATATCAAATTCGATCCCGATACCTTCGAAATTGCCTCTAAAGCTTTCATTGATTTGCTCAGTGCGGTCAGCGGTAATGTAGACTGAATGTGGATCCAGGGCTTCCATAAGTCCATTCTGCGCCCCGATCATGGTCTTATCCCAGTCAACGTCTTCCACGTAATTCGTATTAATAATTTTGACCATGTCTTGAAAGTCACGCCATTTATTATAAAAATCGCTTCCTTGAGCAAAAATGACTTGGCCGGAAGGGCTTAAGGCAAAAACCCCCAGGAGGACCAGGCTAACAACCGTAATATATTTTAAAGATTTCATAATAATTTCTATTTTACTTCCAAACTTCATCCATAGTTCCATTAATAATCATGACTTTTAAAATAACGCCCATATTGAATTGATGAAAGCACCCATTTAGAGCTTATGCGATAATTATAGCCTCTATTAGGCTGTAGAATCAGGTAATTCTGTGAATCAGAATTATAGTGAGCTAAACGTCCTTATACAGGGCTTAAAGGATGACGTAAAGCTGAGCACGGAAAAATAATGCCTGTACAGATACTTCCTCAGAGTCACTGATTGTCTTGCTGTGATAGAGTTTCCAGGTGCCTGCTTTAGCTACCTGCTCATTCCAACCAGCAACAGCTTTAAAGCCCATTGAACGAGAAATATCAACGCGCAAACCCAGGTAGGGCTGGATTACCGGTGTCCAAGAGGATAATTCAAAAGCCGGTCGTGGGGTCGCACCAGAAACAATTTCTGTCCAACTCTCATTCTCCGGGGAAGAGCTGGCGGTCAAAGATATTTGACCAATTCCAAACAGAGAACCACCCAGTAATTTTAGACGTGATCGGGCGTGGGTATTGAATTCTGCTGTCACACCGACCTGACTGACAACAAAGTTGATCATGTAGTCGACCTTGGCTGGATCCTGAGCGGTGGCCAGGTATTCACCCTGACCGGCATACATACCGATGGTCCAATGGGGAGTAACCTCACCAAAGCCTTCAAAACCGGTCATAACCATTTCGCTGTTATTGATAATTGATGTATTTGCTGCATCAGTAATATCAAAATCTGAAGAAAAACTGCTCAAAGCTTTAAAAGCAGTTTCATCTAACTCAAGGGCAAGTAAATAAGAGAATGCCGGGCCAATAGCCCCTCGGAGTACTGGTTGTCCTTCTGCGAATTGAGCCTGAAGTGATCCCACGACCAACACAATCGAGACCCCTATTTTAAGCAAATGCTTCATGGTTAATTTACCTCCCTGTTTCGGCTTATCATCTAACAACGACCTTCAAAGTACCGAGAGCATATTAAGTATCATCTGATAATTTGTGTATCACTGTAACTTAAAGCAATTTATTGACACAATATATATTCTCTCATTTTTTTACACAAGTCTTTTAAGAATTTACTTTAAGTGTCAGCTTAAATTTATATTGCATACAGGAGCTTAGCCCAATAAATTGGCTAAAAGTTTGGAGTAGGATTCAAAAGTTTTAACCTTAAAGAAATAGGTTTCCATGATGAGCAAACATTCTTATAGCCGTGTAATACTTCGTTATATCTTGCTGGCCCCGCTCTTGGCAGTGCTATCAGGTGCTAGTCTCTGGGGTGCAGTCGATCTGGAAGGCATCCAGCATTTGAAAGATTTGGGGGATCTGGATCATGATGGGAACAATGATTTTGGAGCTATTCGAAAAACCGCTGGAACAGGTTCAGAACTGATCACTTTCGAAGTTTCACCCAGTGGTGAATTTGAAATTACCTGGCGTTTCTCCCTGCCAGAAAATTTAGTTGGTGAATGGGTTGATTTCACGGTTACGGATCTAAACCTCAATGGTCGACCTGAGCTCGTAGCCATTACAAAACTTATCTCTGCCTCATCCGGCAATAAAGCCCCCTGGCTGTATGGTTTTGAGTGGAATGGTAGTGAGTTTGAATTTATCCCCAGTTTTCAATGGGGCTGGGCGCCTGCCAATGGTCTCTATGCCAGACCAACCCAAATTGAGGCGGCAGATGTTGATCGGGATGGTCTCAGTGAACTCATCGTCTCTTTGAGTGCTCCCCAGGCTAACTTATTAATAATCGAATTTCAAGGTGACCTGAGCAATGCCGATATCGAAATCGAATATGCCGGTTTACCTGATGAAATGACCCAAATACCTGCTGCTATTTTACTCACCATAAATGATGTTAATAACGATCAACATGAAGACATCCTTTTATTTCAAAAGCAGGGTGATAACCTGATTTCAAGTGGTATTGTATCAAATACTGAAGATAGCTATAGACCCTTTTCCTTGCCAATGGTGAAGCTTAAAATTGGCCCCGGTGAAATGGTAAGAGCAAGCAGTATTGCCTCAGCTGACCTGGACAACTCAGGATCACAAAAAGTATTTCTGGGCAGTTCCAAGGGTCATATTTACCAGTATGATGCCAGCCAGGGCAGCTCTGTCTGGCAAAGTTTATCAGAGCCCATACATCAACTTAAATTTACAGATATAGATGGTGACGGCCTCACTGAGAGTCTCATTCAGACTGGCAATCGGGTTTATTATCTCGAACAAGATACAAAAGGAGCCGGTTTTGAACATTTCAGCTCTCGGATTGATGAAGACCTGTATGCCGGTAATGCTTTAGCGTTTAATGATGGCTTACTCATCAGCAGAAATGGTGATTACAAGTTTAGAGCCATTGATCCAAACGATACTGAAGTTCAGGCAGAACCACAAGATGATGAAGACCTGTCTAGCGAGTCCGATGATGCTCAGTCACTGAGTCCCCCGCTTATGGAAAAGCTTACTCGGCCGATTGGTGAGAAACGCGCTGTTGCCCCAATGCAGAGAAGACCAAAATCAGCTGATGTGATTCTACATGTGGGAGATAATTTTGTCCATAATATCCCTCGGCAAGAAGAAATAGATCCGGGACAGGCTTATGTGAAATTCAGGACCTATCCTGAAGGCATGCGTTTAGGCAAAGATTTTATCCTTAGATGGACTCCAACGGAAGACCAGTTGGGCTATCACCAGGTTGGTTATTCATTTGGTCAGAACCTGGATACCACCCTCACGCTGTATGTAAATCATGCTCCAGAAATATATTCTACACCTGCTCCTCTGGCTCAAACTGGTCAGCAATACCTTTACCAGTTACAGGTAGAGGATCTGAACCAAGAGCACTACATCGAATATGAGCTGGTGACATCTCCCGCTGGAATGCAGATTGCTGAAGACGGTCTTATTCGCTGGCTTCCCAGTGATACGCAGCTGGATACACAGTTTGTGACCTTAGGTATCAGTGATGGTTTTGAGAGAACATTGCAAAAATTCACAATCTATGTAAATACTTTACCCCTTATCCTGGAGAAACCAGCTCCTGTGGCTTTTATCAATGAGCCATATATTGGACAAATCAATATTCAGGATAAAAATGTTCCCAATACAGCTCGGGTTATTCCGTTGAGAGCGCCTCGAAATCTGGTTATGGAATCATCTGGACGGATTACCTGGACGCCAGAAGCTCAACAAACCGGGTTTTATGATATCTTATTTGAACTCACAGACGATATGTCAACGGTTCTCGACTCGTTTACGCTTTTCGCAAATACATCACCCATCATCAGTTCTCGCTACGAAGAACACGCTCCTGTTGGGAAACCCTGGCATTACAATGTTGAGGTTGCGGACCCCAATAATAATCAGGACATCAGTTTTTTACTCTCTGAAAGCAGTGTCCCCAATTTATCAATTAGTCGTCGTGGACGCATTACCTGGACACCGACTGAAGCTGAAATGGGTCGTCAGACATTTACAATTTCAGTCTCTGATGGCTTGAGGGACGATCTGCAAAAAGCTACAATTTACGTTAATAGTCCACCCGTTATTGGGACCATGACTGACACCTTGGCCATGGTAGCCAGACCCTACTCAACCACTGTCCCGGTTGCTGATCTTAATAAGGACCAAAAGCTTAGCTTTACCTTTTTATCTGCACCAAAAGGCATGACAATCTCACCTGCCGGGCAAATTCAGTGGACTCCAGCTAAGGCACAGAAGGGCTGGAATGACGTATTTATTAAAGTCTCAGACAAATTTAGCTCTGACACCTATAAATTTGCCGTCTATGCAAATGCACCTCCTGTCATTGTCTCAAAACCTGACACCCTGGCAATTGCTGGACAAGAATATGTTTATGAGATTAAAGCTTTAGATCTAAACACTGATCAGAATCTGCTATACAAGGTCTTTGATGCTCCAGCCGGGATTAAAATTACTGATGGTTCTATTCTGCGCTGGACTGCAGGATTTGACCAGCTTAATCACGCACAACTAAAAGTCAGTGTTAGTGATGGTTACAGTACAAATGTACAGAAGATTGAACTCTTCGTGAACGCCCTGCCTGAGGTCACCTCTATCCCCTCTGCAGTTGTACTCACAGACCGGCAATACCGCTACGAACTAACTTCACGCGATTTAAACGGTGATGGTATTAAATACGCTCAGGTACTGCTTCCCAATGGCGCCGAAATGAATGAAGAAGAAGGTCTCATAACCTGGACCCCGGATGCTTCCAATGAGGGCACCAATAAATTTGTAATTGAGCTTATTGATTCACGTGGTTCTTCAAATCTGCATGAGTTTGAAGTCAGTGTTTTTCAAGATCCTAAAACTCCCATCCGTCAAATGGGTGCTTTCTTGATAACTCTGGCTGGAATTGGGGCTATGTTTATTATGAAATTCCTGTATTGATCCTACTTCCAAACAGGACAAAAAAACCCATCGTAGACCGATGGGTTTTTTTATGCTATAAGGGATAAGTCTTAAAGTCGGTACGTCATTGATATTTGGCTAACCCAACCAACAGCGCCAAAACTTTGGGTGGCAGACTCGATCAGCAGACCCTGCCAGTCAATAGCAAATCCTCCTGAAGCACCGGCAATAAAATCTGATTCACTGACCCCGGTTTGAAGATCAAAGCGATTCGAGTTTATACCCAGGCGAATTCTAAAACTGGGATGTATAAATATTTCTGTCCCCAGGGTAAAGCGTAGGAGATTGTTCATCCCATAAATACCCTCCAGATTGAGACGCAGAGGCAAGTGCGCTAAAATTTTGGATGTGCCCAAATGGATTTGGGTGGGGAAGGTTTCCTCGCCATCTCCAAATGGAGCAGAGGATAAATATAGCCCCACTGTTAGTGAGTCAATTTCCTTATGATAAACCGCGCCCAGGTCATAGTAGAATGCGTTGTGCTTGGTTTCATCCGCCACCCGATTGAAATGACCAACCCGGCCACCCAGGCGGATAGATTCTGAAAATTTGAATCCGTAGCCCAGGGCTGTAGCTAGTTCTCGATAATCAAAAGTGTTCAGCGTATTGCCAAAGATATCAGTTTTGTCAAAAGAGCCATAATCAAAATAGATCATTTCAACACTGAGCCGGTGTTGCTCCAGCGGCAAGACTCCAGCAACAGAATAGCCTTGAATCCCAACCAGATGATTTACGAAACCGGTTTGTATCTGTGAATTACTGATAAAGCTGAGTCCTGCTGGATTCCCTTGAATATCAAGATTACCGGAAGGCTCAGCGGCACGGCCACCTCCCATAGCAGCAGATCGATTGCTGAAAGGGTAGGTCAATAACTGATAAGATGGTGTCTGTGCATAGGTAGTAGCGACCCCAAACAAAAACAGAAGTGCAATATTTTGATACCATTTCTTCATCGTCCTTGTGTACAT
>JAUVDF010000067.1 GCA_030595455.1 Fidelibacterota bacterium
AACATTCTTTATTAAACTACTTTTCATAAATACGAGTTCATTGCGCCACACTGGCGAGCTGACCTTAACAAACAGGACTCCATTTTCAATTTTTTCTGCTTCGCTGACCTCAGAGATACGTTCTCCAACGATCTCAGCCCACTGGGTAACGGCCTTGTTTTGTTGGATGGCCCTATCAATACCTAAATCCCGAAAGAGCTGGGCAAAAACATTTCCGATAATCTGAGATCTAGCCATGGGCTTGTATCTTTCCAGCATCAATTATTTGTAAAGTGTCACCCTCAACATTAAGGCCATGATGTCTCAGATCAGCCAGGTCGGTGGCGGTGATAAATATTTGATGTTTTCCCCTCAGGCTTTCTACAATCATCAGGCTGCGCTTCACATCTAATTCAGCAAAGAGATCGTCTAATAGAAAGATAGGAGTTTCATTCAAAAAATTTTCCAGGAAATGACCTTCCGCAAATTTAACCGCAACCAAAACCAGTTTATGTTCACCTTGTGAACCAAATTTTCGCAAATCTTTAGTGTTAAGAAAAAAGGTAAACAGATCTCGGTGAGGTCCCCGAGTACTTGTGCCTTTTCGCATGTCTTCAGCCAATGAGTCCTGATAGGCTTTACGGTAATGACCTTCCGGATCTCCAGAGGTAGTCCTTACGTTAGAAATGAAAGCCATTTTTAACGACTTTTCCTGTTCCAGTTGCTCGTATGCACTGTATAGTAATTTTTTGAATTCGGTGAGGTGTTTACTGCGCGCTTCATGGAGCCGGGCTGATACCTGGGCACGTTGATCATCCAGGGTAGAGATCAGGATGCGATCAATGGCAGTACCGTCATTGGCATAAGCTTGAAGCATGGCATTCCGCTGCTTTAAGATTCGAGCATAGGTCTGCAGCTGTTCCAGATACACTGGATCTACCTGAGACAGTAATTTATTAAAAAATAATCGTCTAATTTCAGGTGAACCAAAAGTTAATTCACCATCTTCCGGAGTCAGAGAAACAGACGGGAATTGACCAATAATTTGAGCCCGACTGCTTAAGTTTTTATTGTCAACGCTCACGGTTTTTTTGCGGGCTGACTCGACCTTTAGGCGCACTTCATGTTCATCACCCTGATGATTAGCGAAAACCCCCTTCAACTGATATCCGACCTGGCCATGACGTGACAGATCAGCATCCAGGCGGGTCTTAAAACTACGGGTATAGGCAAGACTGTGAATAGCTTCAAGGATGGTGGTTTTTCCGGCACCGTTTTCACCATGCAGAATATTGGTATATTGACCAAACTCCATAGAAACCTGCTCGTATTTACGAAAATCAATCATTGTGAGGGCTTTAATCAGCATACCTGGATTATATGGAAGCTATCTATCATTATTATACAGAACACCATTTCAATATGTCATCCGTGCAAGCAGTCTCGCTTGTCCTTGTTTTCCCCATAGTGTTGAATCAGTGTAACGACCGGCTGTCCTGCTAAGAACCCTGTCTAACCCTGGAGCCTGATAGGCATCAAGAGCATTACTAATTCTTCCTTGTCGGCCTGGACTTCCGGTAGGATTAACCCAGGACCAATCTCTGAACCCAGCCTGAAGACAACTCGATCTGTTTCTACATTTTTAAGCATGTCTTTCAGATAAATGGAGTTGTAGCCCAGGGTTAACTCTTCACCATCGTACTCTGCCAGAACTTGTTCTCTGGCGCTGGTACTGGCTTCGGGGTCTTCAGTAAAAACTTCAAGGTATCCAGGGTGCAGTTTTAAGGCAACCTGATGAGTCGTGCGGTTAGAAAAAATAGAAACACGGCGAACCGTTGTTACCAGTTCCTGGCTGGAGAGAGTGACCGTTTTGTCATTTGCTGAGGGAATTACACTTCCGTAATCAGGATACTGTTCATCGATAAGACGGCTAAAAATGGTAGCATTCTCAGTAGCGACACTTATATATTTTTCTCCAACTGCCAGATTTATACTATCTCCATCGTCTAGAAAAGATTGGATAAGCGATAAGAATTTTGGGGGCACAATAATATTCGCTTCAAAATCAGGGGAGGTAAAATCACGATTGGTATACTTAACCAAGCGATGACCATCAGTGGCTACAGCACGGATGTGATCTTTTTTCAGCTCAAACATGACCCCTAGCAAAGCTGGTTTCAGCTCATCTTTTGATACCGCAAAAACAGTTTTTTCAACGGTGCGCTTTAGAACACTGGATTTGATTTCTAGCGTATTTATTGGTCCTAATTCAGGAGCTTCAGGAAAATCCATCGCTGGGCGACCAACAATTTTGTAGGTACCCCCAGATGTCGATAGTGTTACTCGGTTATCATCAGACCAGGCAAAGGTCAGCTCGGTATCAGGCAGTTCGTTAGTGATCTCCTGAAGCAAGCGAACAGGCAAAGCGACAGCACCATCTTCGTCACCAGTAACATTTAAATTCAGAGTATAAGTAATTTCAATATCAGTACTGCGCATTGAGAGGACATTCCCTGAAACTGTGAAGAGAATGTGATTTAGAATAGGCATGGTTGAGCGAGTAGGGCTGACGCGCGCCACTTTTTGCAAGCCGTGTAGAAGTGTTGACGATTCAACAGTAAATTGCATGGTTTTGATCTCCGATTGTCGGGTTGTTCTCTGTCCTTAAACTAGCAAACCAAGCTAAACTTTGATAAGGGCAAATCAAAGCTTGAACCTGCATGCTTTTAGCTCAAAATGGATATTTTCGTCCAAAACACCCCTTTAAACGCCGCGAAATGAATTAAGGCAGGGGTAACCTAGGGTAAATCAATGAATAATGAGGTATAGATATCCAGGATTTATAGATATATACGGAAGGAGATGGTTTTTTTATTTTTGCAGGTAGTCGATTGCTGAAAGGGCTGCAATTGTTCCATCAGAGACAGCCGTGGTTATTTGCCGAAATTGTTTTTCCCGAACATCGCCAGCCGCAAAAACCCCATCAATATTGGTCGCCATATTTTCGTCTGTTATAATCTCATTTCGAGCATTTAAGATTATTGAATCTGGCAAGGAGTCAGTATTGGCGATATACCCAATAAAAATAAAAATTCCATCAGCGAACACTTGAGATCGAGCTTTTGTCTTCATGTGCATAATCTCAACCCCCTTGAGAGTTTGATCTCCAATAATATGTTGGATCTCAGATTCCATAATAAAGGATATTTTAGCATTATTCTGAGCCAATTTTATTGCATGTTCTGTCGCTTGGAAGTGATCAAACTGGTGGATTACAGTCACTTTCCTGGCGTACTGTGTTAAGGAGACGGCTTCTTCCAGGGCTGAATTTCCGCCACCAACAACCAGAATCTCTTTGTCGGTGAAAAAATCGCCATCACAGGTGGCACAGTAAGAGATTCCCTGGCCTTTAAATTGTGACTCACCATTAACCCCCAGGGGTCTTGGTGTTCCACCGCTAGCGATAATGATTGATTTGGCTGCAAACACTTCATCACCATCAATTTCTACTTGTTTTAGTTCACCAGAGAGATCGATACCGGTAACTTCAACATTTGATTCGAAATCACACCCAAAAGCTTTGGCTTGAGCTTTCATCTTGAGACTTAAATCACGGCCGGAGATATCAATATCAACACCAGGAAAGTTTGCAATTGCGTGTGTAAGCACCATCTGTCCGCCAATTGATCCCTCGTTTATGATGAGTGTTTTTACTTTGGCGCGACCAAGATAAATACCTGCAGTCAGTCCAGCAGGTCCCCCTCCTAAAATGATTACATCATAGGTCTCAGTGATGTTGTTTTTAGTCATGAGAATTGTACGTCGAGGATATCTTTAATTTGTTTCTTGGATTGGATTGAAGAGGTGGCTTCAACAGCTTCACCGTTCTTAAAATAGAAGGTAAATGGCAGTCCCATGAACTTTGCAGCTTTCGGATGACTACGAAGAACATTGGCATAGGGCGCATCAAAAGCCATATCATAAAAAGTTACGTGGTCATATTTCTCTTCCAGGTTTTCCATAACATCATAAACTGGCAGACACATAGGTCCCATTCTGCCACAGCAGATCATAACATTTTCATTATTTTCGACAACCTGATTGAAATCTTCAACAGATGTGAGGTGTTTGAGGTTTGTGCTTAACATTGTAAAACTCCTGCAATTATTTATGTACATACTTGTTCTAAACTACGGTCTTTGATATTGTTTGATCGCAGGCGTTACAATTTACTATTCAACATCTTAACAGCAGAGGGATTGGGTTTTGCTGTCTTTTCTCAAGTACACCTTGTAGATTACAATAATTATGAAAAACCTTAAAATCATTATTATTGATGTGGTTACTCAAAAGCCCTTTCGTGCCAGAATAGGATTAGTATTAATGGGCATTATAGTAGGACTATACCACCCCTGGCAGGGTAGTAGGGACTATCTAGCTCTATCCACAACGGGGATTGGTATTTTGCTCGGATTCTCGACGCTTATTTATACGTTTATGTTTACGCTGTATCGAATTTTTCAGCAGTTGTTTAAGTGGGGTAACAAGCTGCCAGAGAGAATTCGGAATTATGATGAACGGAATTTATTAAGAATTGCAGGCTTCTATTGGTTCCTGCCTTTTGGTGGGACACTGATAATAATCTCGCAGGCAACCAGCACTGATGAAATGGCGTTTGGAATAAGTTTCATGATCCAGGGTCTGTCCATGGTGGTGGCTTCCCGGTTTTCGCAAATTGTAAAAAAGTAAGATCACTGCTTTGCAATATGCACACCCCAAGTTATTTTTACTTTAGCTAACCGCTAATCGCTGAATAACACTTCACTTTAAGAGCAGGAGCATTCATTTTATAAGATGGACAAGCCTATGTATGTTGAGATCGTCTTTCCCTTAAGCCTGGAACAGGCTTTTACCTATACAATCCCCGAGGATCTGAATGATGCTGTTCAGGTGGGACAGCGGGTGATCGCCTCTTTGGGAAAACGCAAACAGCAAGGGATGATCATTGACATTAAAGCTGATCCACCTCCAGACTTTACTGGCAAACTAAAGAGTTTTGAAAACATTGTAGACCCGGTTCCGGTTTTTGATGCCCAGCTCATCAGTCTGCTAAAGTGGATGAGTCGTTACTATTTTACCCCCCTGGGCAAAGTGCTTCAATCTGCCATCCCTTCTGACGCCCGTATGAAAAAAGAGGTCATTGTTACAGCCAGTTCTTTGTTAAAAAGAAGTAATGATTTCACAGGATATCTGGTTGATCAGCACACCAGCAAAATGTCTATCCTTAAACGCAAATTTGGGTCTGAGCGAGCATTGATCAACATCGCTCGCTTACAAAGACAGGGGTTTGTTGAACTTGAAAATGATTTTGCCTTTAGACAGAGTAGAAATAAAGATTATTTGATCACTCCCGACCTGGGACGGGAAGCTGAAATTCCAGCCCGGGCACATGCCCAGCAAAAGGCGTTTGAAATTCTTAATGATTTTCCCAGCGGGATCTCAATGTCTCGGCTTAAGGAAGATTATGAGATCGGTCCGGATGTGATAAAGAAGCTAAAATTAAAGGGTTTGCTCAGTGTTGAGGAGTTAGAGCCTGATATTGATCCGCTCAAGGATTATCACCGACCGCCCCCCAAAGAGATTCAATTAAATCAAGAACAGGTCGTGGCTTTTGGAGAAATCAAAAGATCATTAGACGAAAAAGCCTTTACCCCGTATTTGCTTTTTGGAGTCGCAGGAAGTGGTAAAACAGAAGTCTATCTTGAGTCTGCCGCTCATGCTCTGGAACAGGGGCGCTCGGTCATTATTTTGGTCCCAGAGATTGCCCTGGCACCGCAGATAGCTTACCGTTTTCAATCACGTTTTGGCGATATTGTTGCGCTTTGGCATTCCGGCTTAAAAGGTGCAGAGCGGGTTTGGACCTGGCAACAAATCCAGAAAAATAAATTTAAAATTGTGGTGGGCGCTCGTTCAGCTGTATTAACGCCTATTCGTAATCTAGGACTGATCATCGTCGATGAAGAGCAGGAAAACAGCTACAAACAACAAGATAGCGAGCCACGCTATCATGCACGGGATGTAGCTCTGGTAAGGGGCCGGGAAGAGAATGCCGTCGTGGTCCTGGGTTCGGCAACACCAGCTCTAGAGTCCTATT
>JAUVDF010000120.1 GCA_030595455.1 Fidelibacterota bacterium
GGTCTTTTCCTTCGGTAGAGACCATGGTCACTATGGTCGCATTTTAAATCAGACTGTAATATCTGTCCCCAGCCTGCATCTATCAGCTGGAGGCCAGGAATTGACCGGTTTCTGTTTTACACCGCAGGATGGTAACTCACTGCTCAGTTCAATATCTGCGGCAACCTGGTTGATGTATCCCAATTCTTATGAACAGAAGATTCAGTCGTTGTCAGACTGGTTCTTCGATGAAGTATAACAAGTAATCAAGGTAGAAATGAAAAATATGGCGGCTCCTGAGATTTAGAACCAGGAGCCGCTTTTTATATTATGCTTTCTAACGAGACTTTTTTTCACAGCATTGATTCTACAACCTGGTATGAGCCTGGTATAAAAGTGCTTTGTGCCTGTTCCGGGGGTATTGATTCAACTGTACTGCTTCATCTACTCACTCATATACCTGAGATCCAGGTGGAAATAATTCACTTTAATCATCAACTTCGTGGTGCTCATAGTATTGCAGATATGGAATTTGTAAAGAGCTTAGGATTACGATACGCATGTCCAGTCCATATTGTTAGTGAGGATATCAAGACTTTTGCTGATGATCATGATTTAAGTGTTGAGGAAGCTGGTAGTCAGCGGAGGAGTGCAGTCTTTGAGGAGCAAATGATTGCCAGTCAGTGCGACGTAGTTCTAACAGCACAGCATCAAGATGATCAGATAGAGACTATCTTGCTGAATCTGTACATTGGTACCGGTATTCAAGGACTTGGTGGTATTGGCATTAATAGGGGTCGTTTTATCAGACCCTTGCTAAACCACTCACGCTTTGAGATAGAAGCATATGCCAGTGATAATGATCTCGATTACTGTATTGATAAATCAAATTCAGATATTAAATATTTAAGGAATAATATTCGGCACAGCCTAGTCCCGCATTTAAACCTTGCTGGTGATTGTCGTAATAGAGATTTATTACTTACTATAAATGCGTATAGCAAAGAGCTAACAGAGAGTCTCCTTGATAGTCTAGAAGATATTGATTATAAAGAAGATAACGCGGTTATAGAGCAAAAAATATCATTAGGATTGAGTGAACTCCCCAACTATTTTTCGCCGATTCAAAAGGTGATTTTTGACAGAGCTTTTCAATCAATTTCTTTATTGCCGCAAGGATTGTCATCAAAGCACTTCAAAGCTCTGAAATCATTATTGTCTTTGGAAGCTGTTGGTAGGGAGATTCAACTCCCTGCTTCAGTGCTAGCATATCGAGACAGACAGCATATTACCCTTATACTTAAAACAGCATATACTTGGGAAAATACGCCAGTAAGCGAAGTTAGTAAAATGGAATATCCCTTTTTTAACTTTAAGCATAAGGTCATGAATGTTGCGAATTCGGTAAAAGATGCCCACTATTTCTGGACTCCCAGTGAAAATGTCGCTGGATACCAGATTAGGAGACATTGTGATGGTGATAAGATGCTTGTCGATGGACATGGGAAGAGAATAACAATCAATCAGATTTTGCAGGAAGCCCATATTGCGCCTCATCTAAAGCCGTACTTTCCAGTGCTTGTTTATGAAGATGAAATCCTGTGGATACCTGGTATTAGAACCGCTTTCTCAGCCATGTTAGAAATGTCAAAGATTAAAGAAAATGAAGTTAGGCCTTGTATTATAGCTCAATTCCAAGAAGGAACATTTGAATGAGAACCCGTAAAGTTGAGAATATGGGAAAGTATACCGGTCAGATGCTTGAGGAAATATATACTCAAGATCAGATTGAGAAAAAAGTTGATGAGCTTGCGAAACAGATATCTAAAGATTATGTCGGTAAAGTCCCCATACTTATTGGTGTCTTAAATGGCTCAATCTTCTTTCTAGCTGATCTTGCTAAGAGACTGGAAATTGAATGTGAGTTGGATTTTATTAAAGTCGCATCCTACCATTCTGGCACACAATCCTCTGGTACGGTGCGTCTCCTAAAGGATATCAGCTGTATTGTTACTGATCGAGATGTTATTATCGTTGAGGATATAATCGACAGTGGATTGACCGCTCGCTTTCTAAAACATCGCATTTTAGAGAATAACCCAAGTTCAGTTGCTTTTGCTTCTTTACTGCTTAAGCCTGAATGTCTCAAAGTTAAATTTGAAGCAGAATATGTCGGATTTGAAGTGCCTGATCGATTTTTGGTGGGCTATGGCTTGGATCTAGACCAAAAATTCAGGAACCTACCGTCCATTTGGGCATTTCCTGTAGAGATGAACTTATAAAAGGATATAAATGAATACAGATAATAAATCAAATCGAAATCAGGACAGATCAGGTCGAAAACAGGATAGATCAGGCCAAAGAAATGATCAACGTTCCAGAAATCGTCGTAGACCCCCAAGAAAACCGCAGAACCGAAATGTCGATAAGAATGTCGATAAGAGCAAAGACCCAAAAAAGTCGGGGAAAATCCCATTCATTAAAAAATCAACTAACATAAAAATCACCAGACCACCAGAAGGCAATGAGAATTGGCAAAAGGGAATGAAGACAACTTTACTGTGGGTTGCTATTCTGGTCTCTGTATTTTTCTTTGCACAAATGTTGAATACAGACTCAGCGCCTGTCAGGAAGATTGGCTTTACTGAATATCGTGAATTGCTTGAAAGTGGCAAGATTGAATCAGCTACCTTAATCAAGAATCATTTTCATGGCGTTTTAAAAGTTCCTGAAATGGCCGTCATTAATGGTGTCGATAAAGAATATGATAAATTTTGGGTTGTCTTATCACCAGTGATTGATAGTGAAGTCATTGCAAAATGGGACGAAATGGGCATTAAATATGAGTTCCAGGACGAAACTCGTGACTGGGTGGATTATCTATTTCAGATATTGCCCTGGGTCTTAATTATCTTTTTCTGGTTTTTTCTGATGAAACGCATGCAGTCAGGGGCAGGAGGAACTAAAGGGATATTCTCATTTGGAAAAAGCAGAGCCAAAATTATCGATAATGAAAATCCACAGACGACTTTTAGAGATGTTGCTGGTTGTGAAGAGGCCAAGGAAGAGTTGCGTGAAATTGTCCAATTCCTCAAACATCCTGATAGATTTCAAAAGCTAGGTGGTAAAATCCCTAAGGGTGCATTACTGGTTGGCCCTCCTGGTACCGGGAAGACATTATTGGCAAAAGCGGTTGCTGGTGAAGCCTCCGTTCCTTTTTATAGTTTGAGTGGAGCTGACTTTGTTGAAATGTTTGTTGGCGTAGGTGCCAGTCGTGTTCGCGATCTATTTGAGCAGAGTAAGAAAAATTCACCATGTATCATATTTATTGATGAGTTGGATGCTGTTGGGCGTCAGCGTGGAGCCGGTTTAGGTGGTGGTCATGATGAACGCGAACAAACTCTAAACGCATTACTGGTTGAGATGGATGGTTTCGAAACAACGGATAATATTATCCTGTTGGCTGCCACAAATCGTCCAGATGTTCTGGATTCAGCGCTATTAAGACCGGGACGTTTTGATCGACAAATTATGGTTGATGTTCCAGATGTTAGAGGACGTGAAGCCATATTGAAGGTCCACTCGAAAGACATACCATTAGCTAAAAATGTACGTCTTGATATCATTGCCAAAGGAACGCCGGGAATGACCGGTGCTGACCTGGCTAATCTCATCAATGAAGCTGCCCTGATTGCTGCGAAACATCGGAAACAGCGCGTTGCCATGATCGATATTGAGAACGCTAAAGATAAAATAATGATGGGTACTGAGCGTCGCAGCATGGTCATTAACGACCAAGAAAAACGAACAACGGCTGTTCATGAAGCAGGTCACGCTTTAGTCGCCAGATACACGAAGGGTGCAGACCCAGTCCACAAAGTCACCATCATTCCACGTGGAAGAGCACTCGGGCTAACAGCACAATTGCCGGTTGATGATCGTTATAACTTTTCACGTGATTATATGGAAGGTATGTTGGCTATCCTCATGGGAGGCCGGGTTGCCGAAGAAATTATCCTGAGTCAAATGACTACTGGTGCTGGTAATGATATTGAGCGGGCAACCTCACTTGCTCGTAAGATGGTTACTGAGTGGGGTATGAGTGAAAAAATGGGTCCCATGACCTATGGTCAAAAGAAGGATGAAATATTCATCGGACGTGACCTGGGTATGCATCGCGATTTCAGTGAGGATATGGCCAAGAAAATAGATGCCGAAGTCCGTAAGATCATTGATACTGCCTATAAGCAGGCCACAAGTATTATTAAGAAATATGAAGCTAAATTGCTGAAAGTTTCTGAAGTTCTTTTGGATAAAGAGAGCATTGATGGTAAACAGTTGGATAGGATTCTGGACATTGTGCCTGAAAAACCTGAAAGAACCCACTCAAACCAACAGTCAAATCGCAATAGACAGCGGCCAAACAACCCGCGACAACAATCAAGTAAACCGATTGAGAAGGTCGAAAAGGCTGAGAGTAAATCGAATATAAGTACAGTTGCCGAGAGCAAGGTTGAGGCTAAACCTGAG
>JAUVDF010000161.1 GCA_030595455.1 Fidelibacterota bacterium
GTGGTGTTACCTATTTAACCTTTATCTGGGAAAAAGGGTGGGTGTATCAGATACCAGGCTATGTTGCTATTACCGTTGCCGGTATTCGTTTACGGGAAAGTCGTAAATTGGAGATTCAAGCCCTCCGTGAACAATATTTTATTCGCTCATTGATTGATCAATCTGATATAGAACTGTTGGTTGAAGAGTATAATTTCAGGCTCTATCAGTATCTTTCAACAGCGGGAATCCAATTCAGTGATAGTTAAACTTATACTTAAAGGCTTGTTTTTAGTTTGTATGCTAGAATCGGCTATTGCTTTCGAAATCTACCATACACCACCTGAAAACTTTTTACAGGGAGTTCCCGGTCACCTGGAGGTGCTCACGCCTTACTATTTGGATCGACCTGATTATGTAAATCTCTTTCTTAAACTCAATCATGAAAATGCTTTTCAGGAATTGCATTTTTATGAACAGGAGGGCGCTTGGTTTTGCGATATACCAGCAGCCTTTATGGAAACGGACACGCTTTTTTACTATATCAGTGTTTCATTCGGACCAGCTGGTTTTGCTGCTTTACCAGCCACAGAGCCTGAGCTATATCCTTTAAAAATCCCTTTGATCAAATTCAAAACTAGAAACCGCAGATTTGAACCAGAATTAATACAAGATGTTATAGCAGAGTACACAGTAACCCCTTGGAAACCAAAACCGACTTACCGCTCAAACGATTTTCCAGTACTCTATATTCCTAAAACGAACAGTGCCTTTATTGAGAGCGGGTATATTAAAATTATCGGAAATGAAAAAGCGAGTACTGAAGACTTATTAAGGTCTATGATGTATCTTTGTCTTCAAGAAAATGCAGATGCCATTTCAGAATTAGAGTATTCATTGCTATCAAAAAAACCTGAGCTGGATAAGGTAAAGGGACATATAGAATTGGCAGGAGTGTATCTGAGACGAGTCCCCAGGGACTAAGACTGATTGTTCATGAAATAATTGCCTGAAGGGCAGATTCTGCCTAGTTTAAGGCGTCTAAGCAATTTAGGGTTGCTGGCCACAATCGTTGCCAGGTTAATTTTCACAGGAGAGCTGTATGCCAGTCAAAAAAGAAGAAACTCAAGAGACAACTGAGATTCAGGAAACTGTTGATTTTGATAGTTCTGAAAGTCGTATGAAATTTTTAAAGTCCCAACTCAATGATCTGTTGGATGGGATTAACAATGTTTATGGTCAAGATCTCATGGAAGAACTTCTAAAGCGCCTGGAAAAAACCGTTGAAGACTTTAACGGAGAGGTGAGTACTCTGATTGGTAAGCTTAAGGATGGAAAACTTTTCGAGCAAGATGAACCGACTGATGAGGATACTGACGCTGAAGACACAGAGCTTGATGATGAAAAGAACTTTGAAGATCAAGAAGCCGAGGATTCGGATATCATTGCTCGTATGCGCCGCCGAGTATCCAAAGATTAAATAGATTAACTAATGACCCCTCAAAAATCCTCACCTCCATCTGTTCAAGAAATGGGGGCAAGGATTATGAAAAATCTTACCCAGGTTCAGGGTTACCTGGATATTCTAAAAGCAGAAATAGATGATCCTGGAAAATCGGGTCCTGGCACTTCTCGCGAAGAATGGAAGCGGTTGACTATAGAACTAAGTGATCGACTCACTGATTTGGACAATTTTCTAAAATCAAAAGATTGGGAATCGCTCACATGAGTAATGCAATGAGTATGGCTGAAGTCGCCCAGCTGATCAAAAGCTTTGACAGTGAACTACGCCATGAACTACAAACTTCACGCTCAGGGGTTTTTAGAAAAGAAAATGGTGATTTATACATAAGAGCGAATGTGCCGCTAGGCCAGACCTATCCGGAAGAGGTCTTAGGAATATTTGCTGACCCAGCTGATCTTGATTTTTTTTACAAAATCTATCTAAAAGATGAGGGTTGAACTTGATTAAAATGATGGTTTATGGTTTGTTATTTGCTTTGTAAATGGGCAGTTTACAAATTGAATGATGATGAAAAGGTTTTTTATAGGAGTTAAATATGTCAGATAAAATGGCAATGGTCCCACCAGCAGTAAACGAAACGATTCTGGATTATGCTCCCGGTTCTCCTGAACGAGTAGAATTGATAGAAACTCTGGAAAAAATGAAATCAGAAGTGATTGAAATTCCAGTGATTATTGGTGGCAAAGAGATATACACCGGCAATACTTCAACCAACGTAATGCCCCATAATCACAAACATGTGCTGGCAAAATATCACATGGTTGGTCCTGATGAAATTGCCCAAGCTATCGAAGCTTCACAAGCGGCTTGGAAAACCTGGTCTGTCATGCCCTGGGAAAGTCGGGTTGCTATCTTCAAGAGAATGGCAGTACTGTTAGCACATCCTTATGGACATATTCTTAATGCGGCAACCATGCTGGGACAAAGTAAGAATGCCTACCAGGCCGAGATTGATGCGGCTTGTGAGTTGATCGATTTCTTTAACTTTAATGCTCAGTACCTCCAGGAAATCTATTCACAGCAACCACCCTATTCACCGACGGGAACCTGGAATCAGGTTGAGCATCGAGCACTTGAAGGCTTCGTGTTTGCTGTCACTCCTTTCAATTTTACTTCCATCGCAGGGAATCTACCGACTGCCCCAGCCCTAATGGGAAATGTCGCGCTTTGGAAACCAGCATCATCTTCTGTTTATTCAGGCTATTATTTGATGAAGATGTTTAAAGAAGCTGGTTTGCCAGATGGTGTCATCAATTTTATTCCTGGTAAGGGCTCAGTAGTGGGACCAACCGTTATGGAGAGCGAGCACCTGGCTGGAATCCATTTTACTGGCTCTACACCAGTATTCCAGAGTATGTGGAAAACTGTTGGTGATAATATTGCCAAATACAAAACCTATCCCCGGATTGTAGGTGAGACAGGTGGGAAAGATTTTATCGTCGCTCATGAATCTGCCAAAGTGGATGTTCTCCGTACGGCTGTGATTAGAGGATCTTTTGAATATCAAGGGCAAAAGTGTTCAGCTGCTTCACGTGTCTATATCCCAAGATCTACCTGGGCTGATTTCAAGGACAGTTATATCGCAGAAGTTGCCAAGATAAAAGTGGGTGATGTTGAAGATTTCGGCAACTTTATGAATGCCGTGATCGATCAAGCTGCTTTTAATGATATTACCGGCTATATCGACTATGCTAAAAACCATGCTGATGCTGAAATTATCACGGGTGGTAATTACGATGATTCTGTCGGCTACTTCATTGAACCTACGACCATCGTAACCACAGATCCTCATTTTAAAACGATGGAAGAGGAGATCTTCGGCCCGGTAGTAACCATTTATGTCTACGATGAAACCTGGGATGAGGTCTTGGGCTTGGTAGATGGAACCAGTCCCTATGCTCTAACCGGAGCAGTCCTATCAAATGATCGCGAAGCCACAGAATTGGCAATTACAAAATTACGCCATGCTGCTGGAAATTTTTACATTAATGATAAACCAACCGGTGCGGTGGTAGGGCAACAGCCATTTGGTGGTAGTCGGGCATCTGGTACCAATGATAAGGCCGGGTCAATTTCTAATCTAACTCGTTGGATTTCACAGAGAACCATCAAGGAGAATTTCCTGCCACCTACAGAGTTTCCTTATCCTTTTATGGATAAAGAATAAATAAGTCGTTCATGTAACGTTAATCAATCAA
>JAUVDF010000185.1 GCA_030595455.1 Fidelibacterota bacterium
CGTAGACTTGGGAACGGCAAATACGCTTATCTATGTTCGAGGTCAGGGCATTGTTCTTAATGAACCATCCATAGTTGCAAAATCTAAATCAACCGGAAAAGTGATTGCTGTCGGTAATCAAGCTAAAGAAATGGTCGGAAAAGTTCATCAGGAAATTGAAACTATCAGACCTTTACGCGATGGTGTAATTGCAAATTTTGAGATGGCTGATAGTATGTTGCAGGGCTTTTTAAACAAGTTACCCATATCTAAGCTAGCTCGGCCCAGAATGATCATATGTGTTCCATCTGGAATCACAGAGGTTGAAAAACGTGCAGTCAAGGAATCTGCTGAACGGCGCAATGCCCGTGAAGTGTTCCTGATTGATGAACCTGTAGCTGCCGCTATTGGAATCGGTATTGATATCAGTGAACCGGTGGGAAACATGATTGTTGATATTGGTGGTGGTACGACTGAGATTGCGATTATTGCCTTGAATGGTATAGTTACCAGTGAATCCCTGAGAGTCGCCGGTGATGAAATGGATGAGGCAATCATTCAGCACTTTAAGCGGGATCATAATTTACTGATCGGTGAGCGTACGGCAGAGAGCATTAAGTGTAATGTTGGTTCTGCGTTGCAGGGCACTGACTTTAAGCTGTCAGTCAAGGGTAGAAATATGATTGCTGGTATCCCAAAGACCATAGAGGTCTCTTCATCTGAGATCAGGGACGCTTTGAGAGACACCATCGATCTTATTGTTGATGCCGTCAAAATGTGTCTGGAACGGACACCCCCGG
Organism: Fidelibacterota bacterium; assembly: GCA_030595455.1. Taxonomy (GTDB): domain Bacteria; phylum Fidelibacterota; class UBA8477; order UBA8477; family JABMPR01; genus JABMPR01. The sequence goes on from JAUVDF010000185.1 coordinate 780, forward strand.
AATTGAGCTCCGATCTTTTAGATCGTGGAATCATCTTGACCGGTGGTGGTGCCCTGCTTGAAGGCTTTGATAAGCGCATGCGTCTAGAAGTCGATTTGCCAGTAAATGTGGCAGAACATCCACTACTCTCGATTGTACAAGGAACAGGAAAAGTTCTTGATAGCATTGAAAAATTTGAGGACGTTCTTTATTAATCCTCCTTGCAAGTAGTATAGGTTAAACTGTGGCAACATCAGTATCACCAATTTCACGATACAAATCTTTAATCAATCTGATACTTGCTATCGTCTTAGCGTTGACAATCATTGCCTCTAATCACACTCAGCCCATAAAACAATTAAGAAACATAGTGCTGGAAACAGCCGCTTACCTTTATGTTCCTATCCAGTGGGTGGACATTCTGTTTACCATCGAAAAAGATTACCATAAGCTTCAACAGAACTATATAAAATCACAGCTTGAATTGAATAAATTCAAGACCCTTTCTCGTGAAAACCAACGTTTAAGAAGTATGTTGGGCTTTAAAGGGGAGAAAAGTTTCACTGTTGTCCCTGCTAATGTCCTCTCTGATGTGGGCGGCCATACAATGAACAGTCTCACTATTGATCAAGGCTCAACAGATGGCGTACAATTATTGTCAGGAGTTGTTGATGCTCAAGCTCAATTAGTGGGAAAAATTGTATTCGTATCCAAATACACGTCACTGGTGCAACTGGTGAATGATAAAAACTTCCGCGTGTCAGTCCGCGAGATGCGCTCCCGTGATGTGGGTATCCTAAGCTATACCTTGAAAAAAGGCTATGTGATCCAGGATGTGCCCAAGAACGCAGCGGTGATTGCTGGTGATTCAGTGGTGACATCAGGGTTTAGTGATATTTTTCCAGAACATATTTTTGTCGGCTGGGTGTCAGAGATATCACCTGTCGTTGAAGATTATGTTAAATCAGTTCAAGTAGATCTGGCAACAGACTTTAATCGCTTAGAGGAAGTATTTATTCTAAATCAAGATGATTGAAACAATTAAATATAGCATACTAGGTATATTTGTTCTCATTTTTCAATGGATGTTGGGCAGTGTCTTCAGCATATTTGGCATAACACCAAGTTTTATTGTTATCTATATCATTTTTATTGGTTTGACTGATAACCAGCTGCGAGCCATCTGGCTTGGGTTTTTCCTCGGATTTATTATTGATTCTCTTACGGGAACTGACATGATCGGTATAACGGCACTGGCACTTTCAGTTGTTGGTTACCTCGCAGGATTATTTCATGGCCGCATTGTTCGAGTTCCAGTCGTCTTGCAATATGTTCTATATACTGGTTTTCTAGTTGTATTCTTTATCTTTACTGTGTTAGTCCTGCTGCAGGATTCACAATGGACAATGGGGAATGTTGTCTTTCTACTCCTGTTACCAAAAACGTTATATACATTTGGGCTTTTAAGCGGAATATTTATCATCCTGCGTGTCGGAGCGGAGTAGTGCTCCAAGGCAAGAATATTGTTGAGGGTTGGCGGTCAATCCTGATTCATGGGTTGCTTGCGCTTTTATTTTTGATCCTGGGTGGTCGGTACTATTACCTGATGATTGTTTTTCATGAGAAGTATGCTGAAAAAGCGGCTGCAAATCATATTCGAGCAGTCCCCGTTCTGGCCTCAAGGGGGGTCATATATGACCGGAAGGGCCAGATTATAGTCGATAATGCTCCCAGTTATACAATCTCAGTAATTCCCATCGAAGTCAAGAAGAAACCTGAATCTCTAGAGCGATTATCATCTGTTATGGCTATCTCTGTGGAAGAGATAAATCGGCGAATCATTAAAAATCGTCGTGGGTCATTTGCACCGGCAAAAGTGTTTAGCCGGGTCCCGTTTGAAAAAATATCCCATCTGCAGGAGCATCGGCTTGAGCTAATTGGTGTGACTTACAGTATTGAACCAATTCGTAGCTATGTTTCAGAACTTGATCTAACCCATGCCTTAGGCTATACCCGTGAGATTAATCGAGACGATTTAAATCGTTTCAAAAAAGACATGGACTACCAGCCTGGAGATCAAGTGGGCTGGAAGGGGATCGAGAAATTCTACGAGACCGAGCTTCATGGAAAAAGAGGATTTAGGTACATAGAGGTGAATGCTCTTGGTCAGGAAATTGGAGAAATTACTAGCCGGGCACCGATTAACCCGATACCGGGACATGATTTGCATCTGAGTATCGACTATGAACTGCAGCTCGCCGCAGAACAAGCCATGGGGGATTCATCAGGTTCAGTTATCATCCTTAATCATCAAACCGGTGAAATCATGGCTTATGTAAGTAGTCCGGGGTACGATCTTGAGATGCTTTCAGGAAGAATCTCAACTAAAGACTGGAATGCCCTCATTAA
>JAUVDF010000017.1 GCA_030595455.1 Fidelibacterota bacterium
GTCATGGACAATACTGAAAGCGTACCGATAACCACCTGCCAATTCATATTCTCCAGAGCTGACCAGGCTTCCATATTTGGATTGCCATCGCTTGAAAGCGCTATGTTGAAGAAACGGATAATAATGGCAAAACCAGCTGCTTTAGGAGCAACCGATAAGAAAGCCGTAATCGGAGCCGGGGCACCTTCATAAACATCTGGTGTCCAGAAATGGAACGGTACTGCGGCAATCTTATAACCAAAGCCCACTAACACCATGATGAGAATTAATAACATTAATGCCGGTGAAGCAGCGCCAGTGGCTAAAGCAGCCTGGATCTCATAAATATCTGCACTACCAGTTAAACCATACAGTAAAGAGAAACCATATAACAAGATTCCAGAGCTGAAAGCACCAAAGACCACATACTTGACAGAGGCTTCATTCGAACGCATCTGTTCCTTGAGATAGCCTGAGAGCAAATAGCTCATAATACTAACCATCTCCAGAGAAATGTAGATACTAAGTAAATGGGTAGCAGAAGTCAGAAAATACATGCCCAACACCAGGATCAGAATCAGGATATAGTACTCTCCCACCCGACGATTCTTTAATTCGTTTGAATTAAAGGACATCCACATGACCAGCATGGCTCCCACACTAACTAATATCTTAAGAAATTTCCCAAACCCGTCCACTGCCAGCATATTGGAAAATATTCCAGCTGGTTCGGAGACATTCTGACCAAGCAAGGCCAGGGTTACCAGAGCCAACCCCCCTAAGGCCAGATAACCGGCGCGGATGGAAGTATCAGCTTTCTGGAACAAGTCAAATATAATAACCAGTACCACCACCCCTGTAAGTATCAACTCAGGGATGAAATAGGATAGGTCTGCTACGATTTGATCAAGATTCATAAAAGTATCCTATTCGATTACAGTCCAGCGACCATTCCAGCTGTCTTGACAGCTTCAACCAGGTGATTCAGAGTGCTGCTCATCAAATTCAGCATAGGTGTTGGATAAACACCGAGGAAGAAAGTGATGATGGCCAGTGGTATCAGAGCAAAAAGTTCACGGTTATTAATGTCTTCCATTTTCTCATATTTGCTATTGAGTTCGCCCATAAATATGCGCTGATAAGCCCATAGGAAATAGGCAGCATTAAGCACGATACCCAGTGTGGCAAAAATAGTGATCCAGGTAAAGACTGGGAAAGCACCGATAAAACATAATGCTTCTGAAATAAATCCAGAGAATCCTGGCAAGCCAAGACCGGCAAAGAACGCCAGGGCAGTTACACCAGCATAAATTGGAACCACCTTAGCGATACCGCCAAAACCTTCGATGTCACGATGATGGGCACGATCATAAACCACACCAACCAACATAAAGAGCATGGCTGAGATTGTTCCATGATTGAACATCTGGAAGACGGCACCATTCATACCGGCAGGCGTTAGAGCTGCCATGCCTAGCAATACAAATCCCATGTGAGAAACCGAGGAATAGGCCACCATTTTCTTAAGATCCCGTTGAGCCAGGGCAGCCATCGCTCCGTAAATTATATTAATCAATCCCAGGATAGCCAATGGCAACGCAAACCAGAGGGTTGCATCTTTGAGAACCGGGAAACTGATTCTAAGAAATCCATAAGTTCCCATTTTTAGCAGAACACCAGCCAGAATTACTGATATTGCTGTCGGTGCTTCGACGTGAGCAAGCGGCAACCAGGTGTGAAATGGGAAGATCGGGACTTTGATAGCAAAACCCACAAACAGCAAAATAAATATCACCTTCCCGGCATTCATCCCCAGGAGTAGCGATTGTCCAAATTGTGCAGATTGCTCAGCTAGAATTAACATGTTAAAGGTATGTGGCTCAGAGATAAAGTATAGTGCCAACATTCCTAAAAGCAGTAGAACCGATCCAAATAGAGTATATAAGAAAAATTTAATGGCAGCGTATTCGCGCTGTGGACCACCCCAAATACCAATCAGAAAATACATGGGCAGGAGCATGACTTCCCAGAAAATGTAAAACAGGAAGAAATCCAGTGATACAAAGACACCCATCATACCAGCATCAAGTAGTAGGAATAGTGCGAAATAGCCCTTCTGAGCCTTTTCGATGTTCCAGGAGGTAAACACTGCCAGAAAACTGAGTAAGGACGTTAAAAGGACCATTGGGGCGCTTAGACCGTCAATACCCATGAAGAACTCAATATTAAAATCAGGTATCCAGGCATAATGCTCAACCAGTTGTACATCGGGACTGGAGAAATCGAAGACCTTCAGGATCCAGATTGCTAGAATCAGTTGGATACCCGTTATGGCAGCTGCACCCCAGCGGATGATGTCCAGTTTTTCTTTAGGGACTAATGCAATGACCACTGCCCCAAATATGGGCAGGAAGGTTACAATGCTAAGTAGATGATTTTCCATAATGCTATTCGACTCCTTCAGTCCTAGAATACGTTGACGACAAACAGCAGGGCTGCGCCGATCAGTACAAAAATTAGATAATTTTGAATTTTACCGGTTTGGATGAATTTTAAGGTCCAGCCTAGCCATTGAAAGATGATGCCTGAAAAATTTACGGCCCCATCGACGATAAGATCATCAGCCAGACCAACTGCCTTGGAGGTTCGTTTGGTATTGCGGCCCCAGCCATTGATCAGATAATGATCATAAAATTCCAGATCAAAGCGACCAAGAGCATCACAACCCTTCAGGAATGGTCTGATGATACCATTGATATAAAACTCGTCCATGTACCATTTATTAAATGATCCACGATAGAGAGCACCCAATTTAGTGGCCAGCTTTTCCGCAGAGATTTTATTCAACAAGTAAACCAGTACTGCTAATAAAATACCCAGGCCAGCTACAAGGATTGAGGTAATCATAGCAGGGACGTGAGCCTCATGCAAGCTGTGCTCAAAGTGCTCAAGCTCAAATGCCGGACCCGTGGTAACTGCACTTTCCGGTGCCTGGACCACATGTGTGAACCAGCCATGATCTGAGATAGGATTCACAGATGGTAGCGTAAACACAAAGAACATTGATAGAATTGCCAGGACCATGAGTGGCACAGTCATCACTTTGGGTGATTCCTGAATATGTTTGAATACCTGAGGTTTTTTAGCTTCACCATAAAAGGTCATAAAGATTAAACGAAACATATAAAATGCCGTAATAGCAGCAGCACCAAAACCGAACACTGGTAAGATCCAGGCCATATGTAGGTTAGCTAACCAACCTTCATTTACGTTAGCGGCATAAGCCCAGGTACCAGCCAGAATAGCATCTTTACTCAGAAAACCTGAGAAGAGTGGAATTCCCGAAATAGCAGCAGTGGTGACCATAAATACGCCAAAAGTGATGGGCATCTTGGTTCTCAGACCACCCATATTGCGCATATCCTGAGGATCTGTATCATGGTCTTTCAACTTATGCAGACTGTGATGCATGGCATGGATCACTGAACCAGAAGCTAGAAAGAGCGCGCCTTTAAACATGGCATGAGTCACCAAATGAAAGAAGCCGGCGACATAGGCGCCCGTTCCCAGAGCCATAATCATATATCCAAGTTGACTTACGGTAGAGTATGCTAAAACCTTTTTAATATCATTTTGGGTAATCGCAATCGTGGCGGCATAGATCGCAGTAAAACCACCGATAAAGGCAATCGTGGCCATTGCGTCAGCCGTCAGGAATGGGAACAAGCGAACTGTGAGATAAACACCAGCCGCGACCATTGTAGCTGCATGGATTAAGGCCGAAACAGGTGTGGGACCTTCCATAGCATCCGGTAGCCAAACATGCAGTGGGAATTGGGCTGATTTTCCAACAGCCCCCATAAATACCAATATACCCGCAATGGTTAGCAGCGTATGCGGATCAATTCCACCAAAGAGCATCCCGGCATTGGCTGCCCAGACACCATCATGAATGCGTTCCGCAATCAGTTGAAAATTAAAGGTTCCCAGGACAGTAGCGATTATCAGCATACCGGTGAACATTCCAATATCACCAATCCGGTTTGTGATGAAGGCTTTTTTTCCAGCATCAGCTGCAGAATCTTTTTCCCACCAGTGTCCAATTAAGAGATAGGAAGAAAGCCCTACCAGCTCCCAGAAGATATAGATCATGAACAGACTGTTGGCTAAGACAATACCATTCATTGAGAAGGTGAATATCCCTAGAAAACCAAAGTATCTGGAGTAGCGAACATCACCAGCCATGTAGGCAGTTGAGTAAAGGTGAACCAGGGCCGAAATAATGGCGACCACATTAAGCATGATTATGGTAATATTGTCAATGTAGATACCCAGATCAATCTTGAATAGCCCCAGGTCTAACCAACTTTGGTGTACCTCGATACTAAAATTGGGATCATTCTTGGATAGCATCATGGCCAGCATGGCCAGCGACATGATTAAGGTAATAAACTGAATACCAACGGATACCCATTCCCCTTTTTTGTCCTCAAAACGTCTGCCAAAGAAGATCTGCAGTACGAATGAGAGTAATGGCAGGAACAGAATAAATAGTGCTAGTTTAATCATAAGAGCTGCACCTACTGTTTCAGTGCGTTGGCTTCATCAACATTGATGTGCCCGCGATCGTTATAGAGGTTCAATACAATTGCCAATGCTACAGCAGCTTCAGCAGCAGCCAGCATGATGATAAATACAGAAATAAGGTGGCCATCCAAATTGTGGGTTACAAACTTTGAGAATGCTACAAAGTTAATATTTGCCGCATTCAAGATGAGTTCAACACCCATGAGAATGGCAACTGCATTTCGGCGGGTCACAACCGTATAGAGACCTAGACTGAACAGGATGGCACTTAATACGAGATATGAGCTGAGATGATCCATCTTATAGCTCCTTTCTCGCCAGTGTTGCTGCGCCTATCAAAGCGCCAAGTAGCAAGACTGATGCTATTTCGAATAGGATTAGATAGTCGGTAAATAAAAGCCTACCGATTCCCTCAACAGTTTCACTAAAGGCCATTGGGGTAATCGAGCCAACCCAGTCATGGGGTAGCACTGAAGTCAGAATGATAGTCAAGACTCCCAGGACGACAAGCAGACCCAGCCCTTTTTGAACCGAACTTTGCGATATCTGGGCAGTACTGATCTGATTGGTTAACATGATGCCAAAGACTAAGAGCACCAGGATACCACCAACATAGACCACAATCTGCGTGACTGCTAAAAAGTCAGCATTAAGAAAAATATAGATTCCAGCCACCCCTAAAAAGGTACCCATGAGGGCAAACACTGAATGAATCAGGTTATTTCCAAATGCAACCAGAGCTGCCGATGCGACAACCAGCGCCCAGATCATCCAGAAAATAAAATCAGCCATTCTCACTCTCCTTCGCTGTCGAATCCTCTGATTCATCAGGTTTCTCAGTAACTACATCAGGTTGAGCAGGTTCTGTTTCAGTCTCAGCGCTGCTTTTCTCATGAAAAGTTACATTTATAGGGTTGGTTGCTTCCTCAGGAGCAGGTGAAACTTCCTGACTCGGTTTAATTACTTCTGCTTCAGTCTCAGCTCGTGCTGTTTCTTCAGAGACTTCAGGAGTTGCAGCCTTTTCAGTAGCGGCTTGTTCTGAAGCAGCTTTTTCAGCTGCGGCCTTTTCAGCGGCAGCTTTTTTGGCAGCCATGAGAGCAGCTTTAGCCTTTTTAGCTTCATCTGCTTCAGCTTTACGCCTGTTGCGCTCTTCCTCAGAAACTTTTGAGAACTGATAAATTAGCAGGTCCTTGTCTCGCCAGCGTTGCTCTGGAGTCACATCTGTTTTCAAATTATCATTGCTGATAAATTGATAATCAGGGGTCATGGTAATACAGTCTTCTGGACAAGGGTGTGTACACAAATCACAAAACATGCACTCGCTCATATCTATGATGAAATTCGCCACCAATAACTTGACCTGAGTACCATTGCTGGTAATCTGCAAATTATCTTCGGGTGTCCCCTTATAGGCATCTATATGAATGCAGTTTACAGGGCAAGCTCGTTCACAAGCCTTACAGCCAATACAATCATTCATATCCACGGTTAGCTTTGAACGGATAGTATTGTAGGCGTCAAGCTCTCCGACACCAATATTTCGGGAGGGAACTGGCCAGACTTCATCAGGATACTGCAGGGTGACATGTTCTCGAGGGCGCACAAAGTAACCCATCGTTACTTTCATGCCCTCAATCAGGGTCCCCACAGCATTGGTAATATTACTAATATAGCTCATGTGTCTATCCTAAAATTGGATTTCGCCAGTTAACCACATCCAGACTGCGACGCCCATGAGATTCATGATGGATATGGGGAGAATTACTTTCCAGCTTACATACATAAGTTGATCAACACGTAAACGTGGGAAGGTCCAGCGGAACCACATTAACAAGAAGATGATCGTTGCGGCTTTCATTATCATCCAAAACAAACCTGGGGAAGCTAACCAGATGGCAAACCCAGGGAATAACCAGGCAGACAGTGTCAGAGCCAGGCTCAAGCCAAGTGGATAAATGGATAGACGGCCAACTTTGGTTTTTACAAAGGCTGTCCACATACCTGCTGTAAGGGTCATGATAGCCAAAGCCACCTGGGCACCCTGGTAGTCAGCAAATGGACTCTGCCATCCCCCGAGGAAAACAATAGCGACTAGAAAAGCCACCAGCGTTGCGTTGGCATATTCTGATAAAAAGAATAATGCCCAGCGTAAGCCTGAATATTCTGTCATAAAACCAGCAACCAATTCTGATTCCGATTCTGGAATATCAAAAGGGGTTCGGTTAATCTCGGCAGTGGCACCAATCAGATAAATAAACGCAGCCAGGAACAGAAAAGGGCTATGAAAGATAAACCAGTTTGGTAATGGAATTGGAATCCAGTGGAACAGATTTCCAACACCGGCTTGAGCTTGCACAATGGTCTGTAGATTTAGACTACCAACCACGGCTACAACAGAAATAAGCGTTATCCCAACCGGGATTTCATAAGAAATAATTTGGGCAGCTGAACGCATAGCGCCATATAGTGACCATTTATTATTTGAAGCCCAGCCAGCCATGACGATACCAAGGACGACAATAGAGGAAATGGACACGACATAAAAGAGTCCAATGTTCATATTAGCAGCCAGTAAGGTTTCTGAGAACGGGATAGCAGCAAAAGTAACCACAGATGCTATCAGGATCGTCCAGGGACCAATAATAAAGAGCACCTTATCTGCCATTCTGGGAATGATATCTTCCTTTTGCAGTAATTTTAAGGCATCGGCCACAGTTTGCAGCATACCAAACTTACCCACACGCATGGGGCCCAGTCGAACCTGCATAAAAGCCGAAACTTTTCTTTCTATGTAGACCAGTACGATGGCGTTGACGGCCACAAAAACAAAGATAAGTGCCGACACAACAAAAAGAGATAGTCCCCAAGAGATGGAGTATCCCAGACCTGATAAAATGTCAAAAGACAATATCCAGTTTGCAAGTGATTGTATCATTAGCGATCGATCTCCCCTAGTACAATGTCCAGACTACCGAGAATCGCAATCACATCAGAGATCATGAAGCCTTGACCAATTTCGTTAATAACACTAAGGTTTGAGAACGCCGGTGAACGCATTTTAACTCGTAATGGCACATTCTTGCCATTACTTACGATATAGTAACCCAATTCACCTCGTGGATTCTCACTTCTAAAATAAACCTCACCTTTGGGAGGTCGAATTCGTTTCGGAATAGCCGACTTCACATCACCCTCTACTGGAAGTTGGTCCAAAGCCTGGCGAATAATTTTGGCACTTTCCAACATCTCCAGTACTCTTACGTAGTAGCGATCCCAACTATCACCCACGGTTCCCTGAAGTCCTTCACCCAGTGGTATCTCAAAGTCAAACCGATCATAGATCGAGTAGGGTTGTGTTTTACGGATGTCAATGTTCACACCGGAAGCCCGTAGACTAGGTCCGGTAACACCGTAATTGATAGCAACTTCAGGTGTCATAACACCGATATCGGCAGCTCGTTCAATAAATATTTTATTGCCCGTAAGGATCTGGTTGTATTCAGCGACCCGTTTATCAAAAGCGTCTAAAAACTCATAGGTTTTTTCAACAAAGCCAGGTGGCACATCATGAGCCAGACCACCGATCCAGATATAATTATATAGTAGACGAGCTCCAGAAGCCATCTCGAATAAATCCAGAATCAATTCACGTTCACGGAAACAATAGATAAAAGGAGTGATGGCACCTACGTCCAGGCCAAAGGTTCCAACTGCCACCAGGTGGCTAGCTATCCGCTGTAATTCAGCAAAGACAACCCGCAGGTATTCAACCCGCTCAGGTAATTCGATACCCATCATCTTTTCGACGGCCATGGCGTAGCCATGTTCACTACCCATTGCTGCCAGGTAATCACAACGTCCTGTAAAGGGCGTGACCATCTGGTATTCTAGGTTCTCAGCGTGTTTCTCAAAAGAGCGATGGAGATACCCGATTACTGGTTCAATTTTTGAGACAATCTCACCATCAGTCGTTAATTTTAATCTCAACACCCCATGCGTACTGGGATGTTGTGGCCCCATATTCAGGATCATTTCTTCTGCGTGCAAGCGTCCCATTACTTCACCTTCTCAATGCGCATACCGCGATAGAATTCAGCTGGTACATAATCTTTTTTAAGGGGGAACCCTTCCCAGTCGTCTTCCATTAAAATCCGTTTAAGATCAGGATGTCCACTGAATTTGATTCCAAAAAGATCATAGGCTTCACGTTCATGCCAATCAGCTGTCCGATAGATGTTTGCCACGCTGGCAACGCTTCCATCATCACGTGGGGTAAATGTTTTAAGTGTGATATAATGATCTAGTTCGGTTGAATGCAGATGATAGATAACATTGAGGTCGGACTCACCATCTGGATCATGACCAGCAAGATTCATCAAGGAATCGAATTGTAGTGTCTCAGTATCCTTGATGTAATTGCATATATCCGCAATAGCTGACGCTTCAACTACGACAGTTGGATTCAGTGTTTCTTCCTCAATAAACTCGACCACCTGGTCACCAAATTTCGATGAAAGGCTGGCGTAAATTTCTTGCTCAGTCATAGCTTAATCTTCTTTCTTCGCTAAAATCGGCTCTTCACGCATCTTCTTTTGTAAATGCAGCAATCCTTCGATGAGGGCTTCAGGTCGCGGAGGACATCCAGGGATATATACATCAACCGGGACAATCTGATCAACACCCTTTAGTACATGATAGCCATGTTGCCAATAGGGTCCACCTGAGTTGGCACAGGAGCCCATAGAAATGACATACTTGGGCTCAGCCATCTGCTCATAGAGTCGCTTCACACGGGTTGCCATTTTTAGAGTAACTGTTCCAGCTACAATCATAACATCAGCTTGTCGTGGCGATGATCTGGGCATGGCGCCAAATCGTTCTAAATCGTGTCTCGCAGCCGCAGCTGACATCATTTCAATCGCGCAGCAAGCCAGTCCGAACTGGAAATACCATTCTGATCCGGAACGAGACCAATTCATCAATTTGTCCAAAGAGGTAATGAGAATATTCTCATTAAATTTATGGTTCAGAGCACCCATTTATTTGGTCTCCGCTTCGTGCAGTTTGGACGCCGAATAACGCCCTGCACCGTATTTAAGTTTCATTTTTACCCAGTCCAAATCACCCTTGACCCAGACATAAGCCAGACCAACAAGCAGGATTAACATAAAGACAAAGACCTCAACAAAGGTGAGAAAACCCATATCTTTAAAGACGACTGCCCAGGGGAAGAGGAAAACAATTTCAACATCAAAAATGATAAATATCAAGGCTACGACATAGAAGCGTATATTGAATTGCATCCACCCGTCACCTTCAGGGACTTCACCACATTCATAAGTATCCAGTTTAAGTTCAGTTTCATTTTTCGGGGATATCAGCTTCTGAATAATGAACCCGACGTACATAAGGAGGAACGCAACTGCGCCAAAGGCTAAGGCTATTCCATAATGTTCCTGCATGATTTCTATAGGTCCCTTTCTTTCAATATTCGCGCGCCAATATAGACGGTACCTTTTGGGTCTTCAAGAGTCGAATCTGATCTAACTCGATAAGCAATTCTATTCCTGAAATTCACCAGTGCAGATCGCAATCACCATGCCACAAATAGTTGTCATAGACATTATATGTAACATTGACCTAATCAGGCACTAGTTCTTCGCTTTTGTATTATTCTCCTGCTCCTGTGCATCCACAACAGCGATGGCTGTCATATTGACCACATCCTGAACACTGGTAGAACCAACCTGCAGAATATGAACCGGCTTCTCCATCCCAACCAGAATAGGACCAATAGCCTCTGCGTTACTAAGTCGGTGAACTAACTTATAACTAATGTTTGCGGATTGCAGATCTGGAAAGATAAGGACATTTGCCGATCCTTTCAGATCACTAAACGGATAGTTTTCATTCTGTATT
>JAUVDF010000036.1 GCA_030595455.1 Fidelibacterota bacterium
CAAGGGTGAAAAGGTATAGGGGGTATTAAGTGACCTTAACAATACTCTGCGTTCGGAGCCTGTCCTGAGCGAAGTCGAAGGGCGGCTCTGCGAGAGGAAAAGTTAAAGCTAGAAACTATAAATTAGCTTGGCCAGAAATTGGCATCGTTCCAAACCTCTTCGCGAAAATCTTCTTCCAGCGCCAGTAATTTACGATGGTGATCAATCTCCCAGTCGGTCAGCCAGGTAAACAGCTTCTTGATTTCCGGATCGTTAGCCGCTTGTTCTTCCTTCTGATAAAATTTAAAAGCTTTCTCTTCCAATGTCAGGGCAATACTGATGGCCGATGAATCAAACTGACTATTACGTAATTCCATGAGGAAGGATTTATCAATGATGGGATCATTAAAACCAAATGCTAACTCCTTTTCAGAGGGTAGCACAACCTTACCTGCTTCCAAGTGCCTTTTGAAGGTTAGCTGGAGAATATGCAGATGATGTTCCTCTTCTTTCACCATGTGCTCAAACAATTCTTTGGCTACTGCAGACGTGGCTGTTTTAGCAGCCATGGCAAAGAATTCTTTACCATTCATCTCTAACAACATGGCTCGTTTTAAAACGTCTTGAACAGATTTGAATTCAGATTTAGACATAAAGTTAAGCTCCGTTCTCAGATGAGTGCTTGATTGAACTATTATTCGATGATGGCAATGCTGCTTGTTCTTTGCGATAGATCGCACAATGCTCAATGTCAGCGTCTCTAAAATTCGTCAGCGGATTGTAGTCAGTTTCAAACCTCATCTTGCATGAATCTGCTGCCTCTGAGCCCGAGGGACATTCAATGTCATACACTGGACAATAGTCGTCTCGTTTTTTCGAATTTTTATCTGCTGTCATTTCTGATCCTATTGTTGTAGATAACGTGGTATTTTAACAATAAAACAAGGCTTGATCAATAGACAGTGGAGCCTGATTTCCCAGATTCCACCATCCTTATAGTGCTTTTTAGAGCTTGTCGCTGGCTTGAAACTCCAACAGGGTGCGCATGTAGTTATCACGAACCAATGTCTGGGGACTAGGAGAATGAATCATGCTCATACTGCCCCTCATTTGATTCAGGCTCTCGTATTCGTTTTCATCCATCCAGGTGATCAGATCCTTTTCAATGGTCTTGATCGTTTCAGGACCATGGGCCATGAGGGCTGAGGCTAACATGGTAACATCGGCACCAGACATGATCAATTTCAGGACATCATGGGCACTGTGGACACCGCCACTAGCGGCAAAATCAAGTTTAACATTTCCACGTAAGATGGAGATCCAACGCATAGCCAATCGGATTTCCCGTGAATGACTCAACTGGATTTGACGCCTGGTTTCCAGGGTTTCCAGATCAATATCTGGATGATAAAAGCGGTTGAACATCACTAGAGCATCCGCACCAACAGCTTCCAATGACTTGGCAACGGCTGGGAGAGAACTAAACCTTGATCCAATTTTCACAGCAACCGGGATGTTAACATTGGCTTTCACCCAGCTCACAATATCCGTATAACGTTTTTCCACATCAGCGCTGGTTTCATTAAAATCAACAGGCAAATAGTGAATGTTCAATTCCAGACCATCGGCACCGGCGTTTTCCAGTTTTTTGGCATATTCCATCCAACCACCGGGGGTGGCACCGTTCAGGCTGGCGATCACGGGGATATCTACCCCCTCTTTGATCTTGCGAACATTCTCAAGGTACTCTTCCGGTCCGTTGGTAAACTCATGGGACTGGGGGAAGAAGCTCAATGACTCAGCAAAAGAATCTGTACCATATTCCATAAAATGTTCAAGGGAACTGTCTTCTTGCTCAATTTGTTCTTCAAAGAGCGAGAAGAGCACGACTGCAGAGGCACCATTGTCCTCCAGGACCTTAATGCTGTCCAGTTTTTCAGTTAACGGTGATGCTGATGGAACCAGAGGATTCTTTAATTCCAAACCCATATATTTTGTATTTAAACGCATAATACTATATCCTTATGATCTTCACTTAAGCTTCATCATATGACAAAGCAGCCAGTTTGGCGTAGTAGTCATATTTTTTCTTAGCAGCCTGGTCAGATTTCTCCAGGTAGTCACTAGCCAATTCAGGATTGATCCGGTTCAAGATGGTGAAGCGGGCTTCATTCTTGGCATACTCACCGACATGGCTTTTAGGTGGTTTAGAATCCAGGGTAAGTGGATTCTTACCTTCATCCGCCAAGAGTGGGTTATACCGATAGAGCGTCCAGTAAGCACTATCCACTGCTAGCTTCTGTTGATTCATACCCTTGGTCATATCAATACCATGAGCGATACATTGGCTATAGGCAATGACGATAGAAGGACCGGGGTAGGCCTCAGCTTCCATCAGCGCTTTCACCGTTTGACCATCATTAGCACCCATGGCAATTGAAGCTACATATACATTTTTGTAACTCATGGCAATCATTCCCAGATCCTTCTTGGGAGAAGGCTTGCCAGCAGCTGCGAACTTGGCCACGGCTCCCATTGGAGTCGCTTTTGATTTCTGACCGCCAGTATTGGAGTATACTTCAGTATCCAAGACCAGAATGTTAACATCTTTTCCAGATGCTATCACATGATCCAATCCTCCAAAACCGATATCGTAGGCCCAACCATCACCACCCATGATCCAGACACTCTTTTTTACCAGATTATCGGCAATTGAAAGTAGCTGTTTTGACAAGGGGGTATCTAATTTCTCAACCATGTCGGTCATCAGTTTCACTCGAGCACGTTGTTCAAATATTTCAGGTTCATTAGCCTGGGATGCATTGGTAATGGTTGCAACTAAATCTGCTCCAATCTCATCTTTAAGCATACCCATGAGATCTACAGCATGTTCACGGTGCTTATCAATGGTTAAGCGATAGCCCAAACCAAATTCAGCATTGTCCTCAAACAATGAATTGTTCCAGGTTGGTCCGCGACCGGCTTTATTGGTAGCCCAAGGGGTTGTTGGCAGGTTTCCACCATAAATGGATGAGCAACCTGTTGCGTTGGCGATCACCATACGGTCACCAAATAATTGAGAGGTCAGCTTCACATAGGGTGTTTCACCACAACCGACACAGGCACCTGAGAATTCAAAGAGGGGCTGTAAGAATTGCGTCCCTTTAACCGTCCCATGTTTCACATTACTGCGATCCACTTCAGGTAAGTCCAGGAAGAAATCCCAGTTAGTACTTTCAGCATCTCGTAATGATCGTTGATCAGCCATATTGATGGCTTTACGACTAAGATTGGTTTTATCACGAGCAGGACAAACCTCAACGCAGAGGTTACAACCAGTACAATCTTCGACCGCAACCTGCAGGATATATTGAGAATCAGCTTCCCACTCTTTTCCCTTGGCAGTAATATGCTTAATTGTTTCAGGAGCACCTTCGAAAGCGTTTTCTGAGGTTACTTTTGGACGAATAGCTGCGTGGGGACAAACCAAAGCACATTTGTTACACTGAATACAAAGGTCTGGCTCCCAAACAGGGACTTCCAACGCAATATTACGTTTCTCCCACTGGGTCGTGGCCATAGGCCAGGTTCCATCATTAGGCATAGCGCTTACAGGCAGATCATCTCCCCTACCAGCAATAATCTCAGCCGTAACCTTCTGTACAAAATCAGGAGCTGCTTCTGGGACAATCAGGCGACGGGCATCGCTGCCATTCAAGGTGTTTGGAACATCTACTTCGAACAGGTTAGCAACAGACTGATCCACAGCGGTATAGTTCTTCTCAACTACTGTGTCACCCTTTTTGCCATAAGTTTTTTTAATGGCTTCCTTGATCTTGGCAATGGATTCATCTCGGGGAAGAATATTTGAGATTGCAAAGAAACAGGTCTGCATAATGGTGTTAATTCGATTGCCCATGCCAGTTTCTTTACCAACTGTTACAGCATCAATCACATAAAATTTAAGCTTTTTGTCAATGATCTGTTTCTGGTAATGACGTGGTAGGGCTCCCCAGATTTCATCTTTGTTCAGGTGACTATTCAAGAGAAAGGTTGCCCCATCTTCAGCATTATTAAGAATCTCGAATTGTTCGAGCAATTCATACTGATGACAGGCAATAAAATTGGCTTTATCAATCAAGTAAGTTGATCGGATTTTATCTTTACCAAATCTCAGGTGAGAAGTCGTCGTACTACCAGATTTCTTTGAATCATAAACAAAGTAACCCTGAGCATAATTATCAGTACCCTCACCAATGATTTTGATTGAGTTTTTATTGGCACCTACAGTTCCATCTGAACCCAGACCATAAAACAGTCCGCGGAAGACCTTGCCTTTTGATGTCCGATAATCCTTATCATAGTCAATCGATGTGAAAGAAACATCATCATTGATACCAACAGTAAAGTGGTTCTTAGGTTTATCTTTGTTTAATTCATCAAAGACACCCTTGATCATAGCCGGGGTAAATTCTTTGGAAGAAAGTCCGTAGCGACCACCCACGATTAATGGCATTTCATCAAACTGGTAGTAATCTTCACTTTTTGCTTCTGCAAAAGCAGTGATGACATCCTGATACATTGGCTCGCCAGCTGCACCAGGTTCTTTGGTTCGATCCAGGACAGAAATCTTGGTCACAGAAGCCGGTAGCGCAGCGATAAAGTGCTTAATTGAGAAAGGTCTGAACAGTCTAATTTTTACCATTCCAACTTTCTCACCATCAGCAATCATTTGCTCCACAGTTTCTTCAACTGTTTCAGCACCTGATCCCATGATGATAATGACCCGTTCAGCGTCTTCAGCACCGTAGTAATCGAATAAGTGATACTGACGACCAACAATTTTGGCAAATCGATCCATGGTCTTCTGTACGATTTCAGGAGCTACTTCGTAATACGGATTGACCGTTTCGCGTCCCTGGAAATAAACATCAGGATTCTGAGCGGTTCCACGGAGGACAGGCTTGTTGGGATTCATGCCACGATTACGGTGGGCAATTACCCATTCATCATCGATCATACCCTTAATGTCATCATCGGTAAGTTGTTCGATCTTCATGACCTCATGAGAAGTTCTGAACCCATCAAAAAAGTGAATAAAGGGAACCCGTGTCTGTAAAGTAGAAGCCTGGGCAATCAAAGCACTGTCCATAACTTCCTGAACTGAGTTAGCAGCCAACATGGCCCAACCAGTAGCGCGAGTTGCCATCACATCTGAGTGATCACCAAAAATGGAGAGCGCTTGAGCAGCCAGAGAACGGGCTGAGACGTGGAAAACAGTAGACGTTAGCTCACCGGCAATCTTATACATATTCGGGATCATCAATAGCAACCCCTGTGAAGCAGTAAACGTGGTAGTTAGAGCACCTGTTTGCAGGGCACCATGGACAGCGCCGGCGGCACCGCCCTCACTTTGCATTGCTTCCACAGTGGGGATGGCACCCCAAATATTTCTATGCCCCTGGGCAGTAAAAGCATCAGCTAGCTCACCCATATTGGATGAGGGTGTAATCGGGTAGATTGCACAAATTTCATTCGTTTTATGGGCAATGTAAGCAGCAGCTTCATTCCCGTCGATGGTTACCATCTTGCGAGTCATTTATCTCTCCTGTATATATATCGTGTAGAATTTGGTCGTGAGAATAGTTCGTAAATCATCGCTACAAATTATATAAATATCGTGCCAAAGGAAGGCTTCAGAGGGAAATATTCTATTTTTTATGACATTTTTTGTCACAGGGGCTATTTTATCAGTGAATTCGACCAGATGTTGCTTGATTTAAAGGGTGTATTTGAAGCCGAACTGTAGTTTGGTAAAACTATTTTCCACCTCAACGATACGCTCTATGTCGCTCAGCAAGGTGTGGTTCAAATCAGATCGCCACTGTTCATTATGGATAGCCAGGGTAATTCCCAGACCTGAGCTGAAATCATATGAAATTCCTGTATCCAAGCGGATGGTGTTATCCAAGCGATAGTTCAAGGGGTCATTCTTAAAGGAAGCCGCCAGAGACAAATTTATGGGGGCTAGTGACACAAGCAGTGAAGCAGAAAGTTCATGGACATTCTGTACGTTATCTCTAATCTCTTCATCAATGATGAGTTCTAAATTTCTCCCACTATAGGGATCAATGACATGACCTGAAAAGGCGCTACTGGTAAAACTATGCAGCTGATAATTAAGGCTAAGCTCCAGTGGAGCCATGGTAAACCCGAGACCCACTCCTAAACGCCAGGGACCCCAGATAGTATATTCCAAACCAGTCTGTGATTCGTCTTCAATGACATATTCCAGTCCATCATCATCCCATTCTAGTTCATCCCAGCTTGATGATTCAGTCACGGATATTATGGCTGGAAATTCTATGGAAGCACCAATTCTCACTACATCTGTTAATTCGCTAACCAAGCCCAGCCTGGCTGAGAATCCACTATATTCTGGTGACACCTGCAGGCTATCCAGATACCTGTCAAAAGTATAAATGTCATCAGGGTCTGTTTCTGAATAGCTCGTGGCGAAAGCATTTTTACCATTCAGGTAACTGATTGAGAGTCCTATGCTGGTATTCATCGTATATAGAACCGAGGTTCCAGCTGTCAGGGCGTACAAGCCGCCTGTTTCACGATTAAGGTATTGGTATTGAAAACCTTCATCAGGATCCATAGCGCTGAACTGACTGATACTATTAAATGAATTTACCAGCTGTAAATTAATGCCCCACACCCATGCCCCCCGATAAACATGAACTGGATAGACATAGCTAAGGCTGTTGAAAATAAGACCTAACTCCAGAGGCGAATGGTTAATATCAGAATTAAAAACACTGGTACCCTGCAATTGATCAAAGCTTAAGTCTGCTGCAAAAAAGGCTTTATCACTGTAGCTTAATAGCGCTGGGTTTCCCAATAAGGCATTATTGACACCCATACCAATCGGGCTCACTCCAGCTTCAGTTCCTGAACTTCCGCGCATGCCATAAAAGGGTCTGATCACATCGAGATAGTCTTGAGAAAATAGGCTAACAGCCCAAAACATGAGGGTTAAAATGATTGGTCTAGATTTCATGGGGAGCTACTTTTTAGTTCTTTTGCGTTTTTTGGGTGCTTCTTGTTCAGTACTACTTGATTCCCTCGTCTCTGTCTTGGGGGTCTCATTCCTAACGCGCGTTGTTCCACGGTTTACCCGACGAGCAGACGTATTGCTGGAGGATGAAGGTCTCTTCCTGGAGGTAACCACAGGAGTTGTAACAGCCGGGGCACTGATCGCAGGTGAGGCAGTAGATAAACTACCGCCATTGGAGCTTGGTTTTGGGGTTTTTGCTTCTCGTGTTCGTCCAGTGCTACGACTACTCTCACGGCCATAGCTTCTGCCAGTGACTGGAGTCGTCTCCTCACTATTTATATAAACTGGTTGGTAATACGAATGTTGGTAATCATAGTAATTATAGGGATTATAGTAAGAACTGCCATAATAGGAAGAAGCATATCCGCTATTGTAATAACCGGTATAAGGCAGGACAGGTTCCCAGTATGGGTCCCAGCCATAAGCACCTGACCCACCTAAACTACTTGCCATGGCAGGTTCAGACGTGACACTTGTTACCGATTGTGGTAGGGTCTCAGGAGCATAAATCACCGTATAGCAGGACTGAAGTATCACTCCCAATAACAATAAAAAAACCAGTCTGTTAATTCTTCTATACATAGATGGGTTAAATGTAGTTCCCTTTTTGATCAATGTCAACATATGCCACCCCTTCCGACGTATCATGAAACGACACTATAGGCGATTGGTTCCCAGCTTCAGTTA
>JAUVDF010000150.1 GCA_030595455.1 Fidelibacterota bacterium
TTAGCTGAAGAAATCAACTTCAATTCTAAGGATGATATTTTTCAAGCAGAGTTCAAATTAGGCAAAAACCTCTGTCAGGTAGGCATCGAACGCCATTAAACAGTTACTGAAATATCTAAGCTTAACCGCTTTAATTGTAATCCTGGACCATGCCAGTAAGTACTGGGCTATTATTGCTCTAAAAGGTAAGGCGGCCTGGCCTCATGGCTGGACACTTTTCAGATTTGATTATGCCGAGAATTACAATATGGCTTTTAGCATGTCATTTATTCCAATGCCCTTAGTCAATACTCTGGCAATAGCTGCCATGGTTCTACTGTTTTATCTCTTATGGGATTATAAGGACAAACATCCCCTACCCAGTATTGGTCTGGCTTTCATCCTGGGGGGCGCTTTTGGGAATATTCCTGAGCGTCTGATCCGGGGCTTTGTGGTTGATTTTATCAGTGTTGATTGGCCTGATTGGTTGTTTTTTAACCGTTGGCCAACCTTCAACATTGCCGATAGTGCGGTGAATGTGGGAATGGTGCTCTATCTGGGATATGTGTTCTTTATCGAAGGAAAAATAGCGAAAACAGATTCACCAGTAACCCCCGACAACTAGCCCCCAACTTTTTAGTTCATAAATCTTTCCATTGTACCCCCTGTTTGCTATATTTAATGCAGGCGGTAACAAGTGCATATATTGGATAATTCCAGTTCTATAATACCCTCATACATTGACTAATAGTTAGGAAACTACGACACTGTTTAATCAAGCTGAACCATACAGCTCCACAACTGAGACCTACGAGATTATTGTCGATCCACTGCAAAAGCCCATACGCTTGGATAAATTTCTAACGAGTCGTTTGCCTTCCCACATAACGCGTAATCAGGTACAGCGACTGCTTAAAGCGGGACAGATCAGGGTTGATGATCATGCAGTGAAAGCCAGTCACTTAATCATGCCCGGCGAAAATATAAATGTAGAGTACGAAATTGCCGAGCCACCTACGCTCTATGGTGAGAATATTGCTCTGGATATCGTTTTTGAAGATGATTACCTGATCGTGGTGAATAAGCCGGCTGGTCTAATTGTCCATCCAGGTGCCGGGAATTCAACTGGAACCTTAGTAAACGCTCTCATCTACCACTGTGAACACCTCTCCAATGATAATGGACTCTTGCGTCCTGGAATTGTGCACAGGCTGGATAAAGACACTTCAGGTCTGCTTATCTCAGCCAAAGACAATCGTGTCCACTCAAGCTTGAGATCTCAATTCTCAAAGCGTACCATTGAGAAATACTACTACGCCCTGGTGTGGGGCACTTTTCCTGATGATAGTGGAGAAATAGATGCACCGATTGGCCGCAGCCCAAAGAATCGCAAAAAATTCACAGTCATCGAAAGTGGCAAACCCTCACTAACTCGCTACGAAGTGCTGGAACGGTTTGAATTTCTAACATTAGTGAGAGTTAAGTTGGAAACCGGTCGAACGCATCAAATCAGGGTCCACATGACCCATGTTAACCATCCGCTCTTTGGTGATCCGTATTATGGTGGTCGTAATTCAAAAATTATCACCTTGAACATGCGTAACAGACAGCTGGCTGCTCGTTTATTGGGAATGTTGAACCGACAGGCATTGCATGCCAGAAGGTTGATATTTACCCATCCCATGACTGATGAACTTATGGATTTAAGAGCCCCTATGCATGATGACTTTGATCAGGTGCTAGCATTATTGAGATCAGAGAGTCAATTCTAATGCCGTCAGTCTTAAACCAACATATCGAAAAATTCCTGATCTGGTTAGAATTTGAGAAACGCTATTCCCCAGAGACACTGCGGGGGTATCAGATTGATTTAAAGCAGTTTCAATCATTTCTTGAAGATTATGACAACGCCTGTCTTGCAGATTTGAATCAGATCGACAGGGTGGTAGTGCGCAGCTTCTTAGGTTTTCTAACTGGAGAATTGCAGCAACAACCTCGATCTGTAGCTCGGAAATTGGCTGCCCTTAAATCACTATTTAAATATCTGCATCGTGAAGGAATTGTGACCTTGAACATTGCAGCTTATGTCCATACACCCAAACTTCCCGGAGTGATACCAAGCTATCTGTCAGAGAAACAAATCGTGGCGGTTATAGAAAAAATGGGTGAATCAGACACTTGGTTGGGGAAACGCGACCTGGCCATCGTAGAATTATTCTATTCAACAGGAATGCGTGTTTCAGAGTTATCCGGCTTGGTCACAGCTGACCTAAATGTGCAAAAGGGAACGGTGACAGTCTTGGGTAAGGGGTCTAAACAAAGGGTGATTCCTGTTGGGCAGTACGCCTGGGAGGCGATTGCTAACTATCAATACGCTGTTAAACAAAAATTCGGTGTCAGATCAAGTGATGAACCCTTATTCCTGGGTAAAAATGGCGTCTCTCTGGGACCTGATGGCATTAGACTACGAGTAAAGAAAGCCATTAAAGCCATTGCAGAGTTGAAAAAAATGAGTCCCCACGTATTACGTCACACGTTTGCAACTCATTTGCTGAATGCCGGGGCTGACCTGGTTGCTCTGAAGGACTTGCTGGGACATGAAAACCTTTCTACCACCCAGGTTTATACCCATGTCCAGGTTGATAAAATGAAAAAAGTATTTCAACAAGCCCATCCCAGGGCTGGAAAAAAATAAATGCTCGTTAATCACCATATAACTGGAGGAACAAATGAAGGTAAACATCGTCGCCCGACATTTTGACATTTCTGAGAAGACAAGGGGATATATCCAGGATGAGATAGATCATCGTCTAAGCCCCATGTACGATAGAATTGTTAATTGCAAGATGATCGTTGAAAAGATAAAAAAGGATTATATTGCTGAGGTGATTTTGAATGTACCAGGTGAAACACTAAAAGCTAAAGAAACCACAGAGGACCTGACTAAATCTGTAGATTTTGTGGTTAAAAAGATACTGACACAGCTTACGAAGCATAAAACTAAATGGAAACGCCCAATCGATCCCGATAAACAATTTGTAGAATCTTCTGAAATGGAGTAAATGGGACAAGAAAGTAATTTGAGATGAGACCTGAGGAAAAAAGACAAGAAATCGTAGTCGGTATAGTAGTGCTGACTATTCTAGCTGCCATGATCATGGGAATTATGTGGGGGAAGAAATATGACATTTTTTCCTCAAGAGGCTACTATACAGTTAGAGTTGCCAGAGCCAGTGGTTTACAAGAAGGTGACCCGGTTACTGTATCCGGTGTGCCCAAGGGAATTGTGGATGATTTCATTGTTCAGAAAGACTCCGTTGACATCATAATTGGAGTAGATAAGGACATCATACTCTATACCGATGCCTATGCAATTATTTCCAATCAAGAACTATTGGGCTCAAAAAAAGTAGAGGTAAACCCAGGTAATTCCGGAGAGCCACTGCTGGAACATGGAGTTTTCAGAGGCACTTTTGCTGGTGGTTTAGAGGATATCTTTGAGACAACTGGGGCCATTTCCACTGATATTCAGACTTTACTAGGCAATTTCAACAAGACCCTTTTATTGCTGAACAAGGCCATGGAAGAAGATGTCCAGGCTAGCTTAAAAAGTATCCATAGCACAGCACAACGTATTGATTCACTAATGGCGGCCGATATCCAACCCGGTTTATCTGCTATGAAAGGTGCTCTATTAAAAGCTGAGAATGTGATAGATACCAAACGGGAAGATATTGATACAATTGTCACCAATCTAAAAAATGTGTCAACCACTCTGAACATTTTGGTTGATGAAAATAAAGATAAGCTGGGCAAGTCCTTATCAAGTCTTGATAAGATTGGGGATGACCTGAG
>JAUVDF010000142.1 GCA_030595455.1 Fidelibacterota bacterium
TAACCATTGTGAGAGACTCTGATACACCCTATTCCTGGAGTGTTGGCCATACTGATATCGCCAATATCGCCAATAAAGAAAAGGTGCTTCCACCTGAATATATCAGGGAGGATGGCTTCCATGTAACGGATGCTTTTCGAATCTATTGTGCCCCTTTGATTGAAGGCGAATTATGGCCGGAGTACTCAGGTGGTATCCCGGTTTACACTCAATTAAAGCGAAATCTAGTGCCCAAAAAGCTAGGATAGTTTCTTGTAAGAAAAGCGGTTGGAGGAGCATTTGTTGTCTTCTATATTGACCCGCTTTTTGTAGGATACATGGTGGGCGTAGCTCAGTTGGTAGAGCGCGCGGTTGTGGTCCGCGTGGTCGTCGGTTCAAGCCCGACCGTTCACCCCAATTCGTTAGCGGTTTTAACATTTGCGATTCGTTTGAATCATAATAGTTTCGCTGCGATTGTTAGTCTGGCTCCTTCGTCTAGTGGTTAGGACTCGAGATTTTCATTCTCGCAACAGGAGTTCAATTCTCCTAGGAGTCACCAGAAAACCCGGTCAACTGATCGGGTTTTTTTATATGCTTAATTTTTAGTTAAGGTGATATTGTAGCGATCATGCTAAATCATTATAGACAAATACGAAGATATTTTGGAACACTTCGAGTCGAGGAAATTCTTGGACTGGCATATCTATTTCTCATCTTGCTGTTCTCACTCTACGCTAATCTATATTATCTCATATGCGAGACACTCGTCTCTGCCCAAGTTGAGGTTAGCTTGTGGCGGATTGGATTTACGCTCCTGTTGTTTATCGGTTTCTATGGATTGCTTTGGTTACGACCGGAAAATAAAATCATACATATAATCCGGGATTTTTCTCCTTTCCTATTTGTACTTGCCATTTATATGAATCTCTATGACATGATCTATTTTATTAACCCGAATGACATTCACTACACTTTGGCAAGTTTTGATCTGTGGCTCTTTGGAGTACAGCCCACTATATGGATCGAACAATTCCACCATCCCCGACTTACTGACTGGTTTTCATTTGCCTATATGAGTTACTACTGGATGGCTCCGATACTCCTTATCTCGTTGTATCTGAGAAAGCTTTACCGTGAATTCCGAGTTGTTATGGTGGCCATGATGACCGCCTATTATATTGGATTTATGGGATATATCATTCTGCCGGCCGCTTCTCCATATGTTGTGATCCCAGAGCTTTACCATATTGATATATGGGAGGGAACATCATTCATATCCAGGTGGATACAAGCCATTGTCAGTTTATCACCAGATCGTGTTCGGGATGCTTTTCCTTCAATGCATAATAGCATTACATTACTCACAGTGTTTATGGCCTGGCGCTATAACAGAATTATTTTCTGGAGTTTACTACCTCTTGCAATATCACTAGCAATAGCGACTGTGTATTTACGCTACCATTTTGTAGTGGATATATTAGCTGGGTTTGTCGTGACCTTTATGGCAATTTATTTATCACCTAAGTTGGACTTCTGGTGGCATGCCGGGCAGAGAGAACAGGGGCTTAAACCCGATGTTGAAGAGATCTACGGAGTCGAGTAATTGAGTACTAAAGATCAGGTATCAATCCAAATCATCATTTCTGAAACGGATATGAGGGAGTCATTGAAAATTCGGCAGGAGGTGTTTGTTATAGAACAGCAAGTAGCCCCTGAGATTGAATACGATGAATTTGAGAAGACTTCAACTCATGTTCTGGCTCAATTTGGCAACAAGGCAGTGGGAACGGCCCGCTGGCGTAAAACTGAACAAGGGTATAAACTTGAGCGTTTTGCGGTTCCCCTAGCAGAACGTGGTAAAGGGCTTGGTGCAGCCCTGGTTACATTCATCCTGGATCAGATTAACGATAAATCTTATGTTTATCTGAATTCCCAAGTTTCGGCGATAGACTTTTATGCTAAATTAGGGTTCCGAGCAGAAGGGGAGATCTTCTACGAGGCAAATATTCCTCATCGCAAGATGGTGTATTTTCAATAAACCATTGAACCTTTAAAATATCTAAAATTGCCAATTTGACCGGTAGTACAGTCGCGATGCATCGCGACTCTTCCAGATCGCATCCTAGCCCAATATTGCACTCACCCGATTAATGACTATATTTCTCGTACAGAAAATGAGTGGGGCAGGAAAATATGATAAATAGGGATAGCCCATTATGTATAAAATTCGAAATTTTGATCCAAAGCTTGACCAAAAAGCCGCTCATCGCATCTGGCGGGAGATCAATTGGATCGAAAGTGATGAGGATGAAAAACTTCTCGATATCTTTCTCAAAGAAGGCAATGCTTTAGTGGCAGAACGGGACGGGAGTGCTGAATGTCTGGTCACCTCTAAACCCTCTATCCTCAGGTATCAGAAAGAGGACTTAGACTTATCTGTCATCACCTCAGTAGGGACTAGTCGAGTCGCACGGAAACAAGGCCTGGCTAAGAAAATGACCGCCAGACAAATTGCCCTGGATGCAGAAGCCGGTGCTGTTGTGAGCACACTGGGGATTTTTGAGCAGGGATTCTATAATCAATTAGGCTATGGAAATGGAAGCTACGAACACTGGATCTCATTTGATCCTGCCGACCTGAAAATTAGCCAGAAGATTAATCCACCTCGACGATTAGCAAATGACGACTGGAAGCTAATCCACGGTTCACTCATGAATCGCCAAAGACGTCATGGCGCAGTCACCTTGCTACCAGAGTGCGTAGCTGAAGCAGAGCTTAAATGGACAAAAAATGGTTTTGGTTTAGGCTACATGGATGACTCAGACCAAGAGTTAACCCATTTTTTCTGGGGGTCTATCGAGGGGGAATATGGTCCATTTACAATTCGGGTTATGGCTTATCAGAATTTCAATCAGTTTCTAGAACTCATGGCTATTATCAAATCTCTAGGAGATCAAGTTCGCTTGGTGAAAATGAGGGAGCCCTCCGGTATTCAAATGCAGGATTTGATTAAAAATCCATTCAGACCCCGTGTTGCGACTGATCGATCAAAGTTTGAACATAGAAATCGTGCAGCGGCTTATTGGCAGATGCGTATTTGTAATTTGGAGGCTTGTGTAGCTGCTACACACTTGAACTCAGGAGCAGTTCAATTCAACCTGGAACTTAGCGATCCCATAGAGGCCCACCTTGAATCTGACTCCAAATGGCAGGGTTGCAGTGGAGCGTATACGCTTACACTGGGATCTGAGTCAAACGCAGTTCGTGGCTTCAAAAAGGGACTCCCTGTTTTAAAGGCTGATGTGGGTGCTTTTACACGTTTATGGTTAGGAGTAAGCCAGGCAACTGGGTTGGCAGCGACTGATAATCTAGCAGGCCCAGACGGTTTGTTAGAAAAGCTGGATGAAGTTCTCTGTCTGCCGCAACCTCGTCCTGATTGGGACTATTAAATCTTCTCCCAGGGCTTTAGTGCAGCCGGACTCTTGGTAATTATTCCTTTTTTAACTTGAAATTGACGCCACCAGGCATCAATTCGAGGTGTTAAGTACCACACAACTGAAACCAGCACTATTCCAGCATAAATGTCAATGACATAGTGATGGCGAAGATAGACTGTAGCAACAATCAGAGAAACACCAATGGGGAGAAAGATCCAGAACAGGACCCTATGAAATCTCCAGGCCATACCAAGAGTGAGAAAAGTTATTGTACAATGTAAAGAAGGGAAGGCTCCCCGAGCTGACGAGGCACTAATATTCACTACTTTTCTAGCACTCTCAGAAATGAGTGAAGTCCCCTTAAATATGTCAATCGTATAAAGATCAGCCAGTGCTATCCGGGGTGGTGCTGCCGGTAACAGAATATACAGCATATAACCACCATAATAGCACAACATCATAGTGAGCATAACGGTGCGAAATTGACGATCTTCCTTCTTGTAGTACATAAACATGACCAAAATGACAGTAATCCAGAAATAA
>JAUVDF010000125.1 GCA_030595455.1 Fidelibacterota bacterium
CCTTAGGAATACCTACCAGACTTCCACTGGGCAGATAATCCAGATTCGTAGTTATGACTTCCCCTTGACTTTTATTCGTAAACGAGGTCTTTTGGCCAAAAGTGAAATTTAATTTACTGGTCAGAGTTTTGCTTAATTTCAAGCCAGATCGCATAGTCAGGTTAATATTGTCTGAAAGTAAAATTGGGTTGGTAGCATCAGGATGATTTGTAAATCGATCACCAACATTTAGACCCAATCTATAAGCATAACCCACATCATTCAGACTCATTTCATTTGCTACGAGTACCAGGGAGTCTGCTACACCAGTTGTATCACCTTCCCGACGAACCGCTATAGTGTCAAGTGATGCTACCTGACGTAAACCAGAGCTCTGGCGTCCCTGCGTAAGGTTGAGTGAAATAGGGTCTATTTTTTCCAGGATACCATAGGTCAGATCAAGCAGTTTGAACTTTTTCTCTGGCTCTGAACTAGTATCCTCTGCCAGTGGTTTCTGTTCTGCTTTATCTTCTTCAGACGGAGCTCTACGACCTCTTCCGCGACTTCTGGCTGTTTGGGTAGCAGCATTCCTGGATGCTGTCGTCGTTTTTTGAGGCTTATAGACCAGCTCCATTAATTGTGTCATGGTAAGAGATAGGTTGGCTGATGTGCTCGTGTTTACATTCAAGTCTAATCCGGGGTCATCTGATCTAATTTTATCTATCGCTGAAAAATTCGATGCATAGGACAAACGGGGCGAGAGCAATTTTAAGGTTTTTGGATTCCAGCTAAAATTATAAGCTTCACTGTAATTTCCTAGATGACCAAAATCAAGCTGGGTAATAATGTCCTTTTTGCGATTCTTGAGACTATCCAGATTATTTGACATATTTGAATTGAACTTTGCGCTCAGGGAACTGAGAATATTCCAATCGATATTGAAACGACGATTCATGTTCAACAGGTGAGTCGGTCCCAGAGTGGTTGCATTTATATTCCGGGAAATACTGGATGTTTTACTTTCTACCATGGACCCGGTAAAACCAATATTGTTTGGTAAGTATGCAATTTCAGTCTCAGCAATAGCTTCACCTATGAGCGGTAAAGATTCCAGGAAAGTAAAGGGCGTTGATTTGAATTTATTACCCAGATTAACATTATAGGAAAAATTCCCATCAATTTTATCAGATTTTTGTTCACTCTTTTGCGCATTTGAACCCGTACTATTGGAAGCACCAACTTTAAAGCTCATGTTATCAATAGTATATTTGGGTAACCAATGATCGGATTTTACCTTTTTCGACAAGGACATGTTCCAGCTATAGGCTTCATTGCGCGTGGTCATTGTCTCTATTGTATCCCGTAAGGCCGGATCTAAGTCGGCGATCCTGATATCGCTACCGGTGATGTATTTTGGTTTCTTCTCATTTTTACGGTAAGATGCGGATATAGGTAGACTAAGACCCCAGGCAGCCGGGAAAAATTTATGGGTGGATAAACTACCAGAAATATTTATAGCCTCTGAATTACTTCCACTACCAAATTGCTGCTGGACGTTATGGAAATCAGCATCATCTCGTTGGATATCCATGTTAATTTTGGCAACATCAGCAAATTGCATACTAAGGTTTGCTCGATAAGCAGTGGCAGTATTTTTCTCTACATCACTAAGTCTTAATTCATCCAGCCAAACTTCTCCACTCATGTTTCCCTGAGAAAGGTTTTTGAGTCCGGTTTTAAGGATTTTCACCCGGGAGAGTGAAGGATTACCATTTACCGCAATTGAACTACCATCCGCTAACTGCTTGGTAGCATATTTGTAATCTGCTGGTAATGCTGACCAGTACAAAGTATCATAAGCACTACTATCTATATCATTACCAAGATCAAAGGTTCGATAAATAACAAACAGCGAATCATCCAGAGCTAGTTTGAAATTAGCCAGATCAGCCATGTTAACTTCTAAATGATTACGCTCATCCCAACCTGGGTAAATGGCTCTCCTGATTTCATAAAAATCATCATCAGTTTCTCCGAACCGAAAGAAAAATTCTAGTTTTGATTCTCCTTCAATTACATAATCAGTAAATGTGGATTCATAACTTCCACCACGAGTTCGGTCCCAGCCATGAACAAACATTTTCAGCGTTTTGTAGTGAATAAAATCCTTGGCTTTGGTGCCATGGAATTGTTTATCGGTAACGACAGAATAACCTGGCCAAAGATCATCGGTTCTAATTACCAGAGATTGTTCTTTGGAGCGTAGTTGCGTGATTGGGTCCAAAATACCTTCCACACCAACAGGAGGAGCTGCATAAGCACTAGCTGATGCTTCAGCGCTATATCGACTGGGATTATCTTCAGTATTTATCACCAGGACATTTAATGAACCGTGAAGTGAGTCGGTGATGCTGGTTTCAATTCCATCGTATTGCGAGAAAACTCCTCTTTCCTGCCAGTCGTTTCCGACAATATCAACGGTAGCAATTTGTAAAGCACCACCCGAAGCTGGTAGCTCATCCATCCAGAGGCGAGCAAATTTGATTTGTGACCAAAGCGGTGTCCCAGAACCTGCTACTTCAAAATCTGCTAAGGGAATGCTTATGAGCTTCCAACCCGTGGGCGTACCGTCACTAAATTTAGTCTGACCAGCGATATATTCTTGAGATTCGGGAGCCAAATCGACATCAATTGTGAAGTAGGCGTTCCGGGTTTCCAGAGCACCATCATTGTTTAAATCTTCAGTATTGGGATAGGTTCCACCTTCTAGCTGGAGATTGCCTTCAGCACCATTAATATAGCGATAGTCAATGGGGCTGGTGGTGGGGTCAAATTTATATTGATCCCAGGAAGGATGATGATAACCATATAAGTCTATATCCACAGGCGTCGTAAAGGGCAGGCCATCGATGCCCAAGTCTTCTTCTTCAACTACGAATCCATCTGCCGGTAAAACTCCCTGGGGTATATCCTCAGTATCAGGTTTAACGCCATAGCCCTTGGTAACGGTCTCATCCAGAATATTGACTGTCCAATTTTGACCTGGTTCATGTTGATCTTCTGTGATATAACCTAGATCAATATGTAGCCGACCTGCGTCACCCCTAACCCACATTTCCAGAAATTTTGATTCACTCTGGTCATAATATCCTGATGATAATGAGCGCATGATGCCACCCCAGGCGTTCTCAGGTGCTTCCCCATCCCTTACGGAGAAGGAAGAATCTGGCTCCACGTTGAGAATCAGGATATCAGTAACGTCATTTTGGGCTTGAGCACTGGTTTCCTTGTTGGGCCAAATTTGCTTTGTGAGGACTCGATTATAGGGATTATACCAATAGGTAAAGGCCCGTTCATAATTGCCGCGTTCTGTGCCATCCATGGGGATGGAAGCCAAGCCCCAGGAACCGCGAATAATACTTAATTGTGCTTCACGACGACTGCCCTCAAAATCATCAAGATAGGCTACACCATAATCGCCTAATTCCTCATTTACGGAAGTGTTGGGGTTGGGAATAACTTGGGCAATTTCACCACTTAGCGTAACACTGGATTTAGTATCTGTTTTAATTAGTGGCATCCAATCCAAACCGCGAGTTAACCAGGGCAGTTCTTGTGTAATACGGGTGTTTAAATCCCAGACAAAATTTTCCATGGGTTCTTTGCCTACTCGAACCTTCTCATCAATACTACTTTTTGAAAAATAGATGGCACTCAAGCCTATGAATGAGTTTTTATTTTCGCCAAACTTGATTTCCGCCCGGGAACCAAGGATTACCTTTTTGTCCAGTTGGAAAAATTCATTTAGCTCATATTTGATGTCCAGGTTAGCGCCAGGTGCTAAAGCTGTTGGATTTATAATGAGGAGTTGACCCGTAAAGTAATCAATGGTGTAATCTTTTGAAGCACCGCGCTCCAGGAGTACTCCATTGAGGGTCACTTCTTCTGAACCCTCAATCACATTAAAGCCCAGGTTGAAGGTAGAACTCTGATTTGCATAGGTGATATGCATTCGAAATTTACTGTCTTTTCGATAATCAGAGGTCCCGTTTTTATTGGTATAGAATGAAGTACTTTGATATTCAGGGTATTTGACCAGGTTTGGATTTCCACCGTTACCTAATGGCTGTCCTTGTGAGTTGGTCATCCAACCAGGTTGATCAGTAACCAGGCTATCAGCCATAAAGGGGTATAAGAAGGGCAAAATAAGTTCACCACGTCTAAGATTGAGGATACTCTCAAACCCGAGATCAATATTCCCATCAGGAATAGTCTCACCACTGGTATTTCTATGATCAAGACCAAATAGATTTAGAAAATAGGTCCCATCTTCAGCTTCTTCTTCCTCATTACCACCCAGACTA
>JAUVDF010000201.1 GCA_030595455.1 Fidelibacterota bacterium
AGCCAGAGATCGATTTCGCTACTTACTGATCGACCGGTTTTCAATTGTCCATAGAACTGAAGCAGTTCCCTGACTTTCATCTTTTTATAGAGACCGCGTTCTTCCGGGAGGTAACCAATTTTATCTGAATGAGTTTGATGCCGTGGTTCTCCAAAAATTTTAATGTCCCCGGAATCGGGATAAAAAATATTCATAATCATCCGGATTGTTGTGGTTTTTCCAGAACCATTGGGTCCAATAAAGCCATAGATACTACCTTTTGGAACCTGTAAGGAAAGCTTATCAACAGCCGTAAAACCATTGAAGCTTTTAGTGATATTATTAAGAGCGAGAGCTGTCATATATAACCCTTCTTGAGTATGGTGAATCTTGCTTAAGCAGCAATCTAATAGAAATATGTCAATAACATCAATCTTTCAGAAAGGACTTACAAATAATGAATAAGCTCCGGAGTAGGTTAGTTTTTTATAACAACTGGCAGGTCAACTGTATATGTTATCAAGTTAGTTTGTAAGATTTAAATACAGCAGTAAGGCAGCATAAATAGAATACCAAATGATTATGAGTAGATTAGACTTGCACGTTCGTTTCAAAGCACTGGGCTTGGTTTTTATTTTTATCGGCATTAGCCTCATTGGTTATAAGCTTACCCTGGATATCAAAACCGTATCGCCGATCATTAAGCATGATAACCTCCAGAATAAAGAAGTTGTCTATTTTGGGGTGATTTCCCGTTATACACCGAGATCAATTATTGAAGGCTACCAGCCCTTAATGGATTATTTGTCTGAACATACTCCCTACCGTTTCAAGCTTAGATTGAGTAGGGGTTATCTGGAGACCGTGCGTCAACTGACCGAGGGAGAAGTTGATTTTGCCTCTCTGGGCAATTACACCTACATCAAGACCCGCCAGGATCATGATATCAAATGTATCGCTATGCCTATCAATTCAGATGGTAATCTAAAGAACTACGATGACATTATTGTCCGTACAGATTCACCCCTGCAATCGCTAGCCGAGCTGAAAGATAAGTCTTTTGCCTTTGCCTCAAGACAATCATTTAGCTCCTGGATGGGAATCTGGATGTTACACGAGGCTGGGGTAGTACTCACAAGCTTATCGAAATATGAACACCTGAATTATCATGACCTGGTAGCAGAGAAGGTTTTGCGGGGTGATTTTGATGCCGGCATGGTCAAAGCAGTAGTGGCTGAACAATATCATGATTCAGGGTTAAGAGTGCTTGCCAGATCCCCGGCAATTCCCAGTGTGCCTCTGGTTGCGGGTGCTCATGTGGATTCAATGGAGATAGCAGCCGTTCAAAAGGCTCTACTTGACTTGAAATCCCTTATTGAGAACGGAACAGTCTCCACAGCAGGCTGGGACTCTGAAGTCGCTCATGGCTTCCGTGCCGGCCACGATTCCCTATATAGTTTTCCACGTAGCATTTTAGCGCATCTGGATTCCATCAATCATGCAAACTAGATCAAGTATCCATGACCGATTGGTAATCTGGATTGGTGTCAGTCTTTCAGTAATCTTCCTCGTCCTGTTTTTTGTCGTTATCACTGTCCAGAAAGAAGCCACCATCGGTAAGCATCGTATTTTTGCCACCACCATGATTCAGACAGCTATTATCCCAATTAACGACGCGCTCTATCTGTCTGAATCAGACAGTCGAGATTTTCTACAATCTTTTATCAATAATTTTACACGTGAATATAAAGACCAGATAAAATATGCGATCATTCTGGATCAACATGGTGAAGTAATCGCCCACTCTGATGTGGCTCAAGATGGACAAATCTATTCTGATGTCTACAGCATGGCTGCCTTGGATGCTATTGACCCAGGATTCCATATCTATGAAAATGAAGTTTATGGGATGACAATTGAGGTTTCTGCCCCCCTTGGGTTGGTTAGCTTTTCTCATGGTGCTGTACGACTTGGGCTTGATGCCAAGCCCATGATTAGTGAATTAAGACGGACCTCTCTAATTATTATGGCTCTATTTGCAGGAGCTTTGGGATTAATTGTATTTATTGTATTCCAAATCAGTCGTAATGTTACCCGAAAATTGCGGCAGACCGTTCAAGTGATTGACGCCTTTGATTTTCAGACTACCGACCCACTGACTTTGCCGGAAAGTGATGATGAAATTGGTCTTCTCAATGATACGTTTTTGAAATTGGAGCAACGTCTAATTTCAGCACGATCAAATATGGAGAAAACCAATAGGAATTTGATTCAGACTGAAAAACTAGCAGCCTTAGGACGGATGGCGGCGGGGGTTGCTCACGAGATAAATAACCCCCTCATGGGTTTAAAGAATTGTCTGCATTTGCTAAAAATTGATCCGGAAAATAGCGTAGATCACCTCCGGCTTTTAAAAGAAGGTCTGGACAGAATTGAAGTGACAGTTTCAAGTCTATTGGAAGGCGCCAGGAAGAAGACCACAACGAATAAAGAATTTGATATTAATCTCTGTGTAAGGGATGTATTGAATTTGTTGGGACATCGACTTTCTATGGAGAAAGTTATAACGCAAATTCAACTTCACAAAAAGATCCCCTATATCAATAATAATAAGTCAGGTCTTGAAGAAGCGCTTTTGAATATCAGTATGAATGCCCTGGATGCGATTGCTGGTGTTGGCACGATTAAAATAGTGACTTCAGAGTCAAAGGGAGACATTCTGATCAAAATTGGTGATTCTGGTCCAGGCATTTCAGATGAGATTCAAAGTACCATGTTTGAGCCTTTTGTCACGACCAAGGAGGTTGGCAAAGGAACCGGTCTGGGACTCTATGTAACTCGGGAGATTATTAGCTCCATGGGGGGAGATATTAGT
>JAUVDF010000188.1 GCA_030595455.1 Fidelibacterota bacterium
TCGAACTTCACCGGTTATTTTTTCAAATAGGTCCTGATTATCTTTGAAAAAGATTTTTACGTTTTCCTTACCCTGACCCAATCGATCTTCTCCATAGCTAAACCAGGAGCCACTTTTCTGGACAATATTGGCTTGGAGAGCTAGATCAAGGATATCCCCTTCATAAGAGAAGCCCAGACCAAACATGATATCCAGCTCAGTTTCTCGGAAAGGGGGTGCCATCTTATTCTTGACGATTTTGACTCTAACCCTGTTACCGATGTTGTCCTGCCCATCTTTCAGGGCACCAATGCGACGAATATCCATACGTACTGAGGCGTAGAATTTGAGAGCACGACCACCGGTAGTGGTTTCGGGACTCCCAAACATCACACCAATTTTCATGCGAATCTGGTTAATAAAAACAACAGCTGTATTTGATTTAGATACTGCTCCTGTCAGCTTTCTTAGCGCTTGGGACATGAGACGAGCCTGGAGACCCATATGACTGTCCCCCATCTCGCCCTCTAACTCGGCTCTAGGGACTAAGGCTGCTACAGAATCAATCACAATCACATCTAGGGCATTACTACGAACTAATGTCTCAGTAATTTCCAGAGCTTGCTCACCGGAATCTGGTTGAGAGATGAGTAGATTTTTTATATCGACCCCTAATTGACCTGCATATTTAGGGTCAAGGGCATGCTCAGCATCAACGAATGCTGCATAGCCACCGTTCTTTTGAGCATTGGCAACAATGTGCAATGCCAGCGTTGTCTTACCGGAAGCTTCCGGTCCATAAATCTCAATTATTCGACCCCTGGGAACACCACCTACACCTAAGGCTGCATCCAGTGATAGTGCACCGGTTGAGATGGAATCTATTTGGCGGTTGATCTGGTCTTCGCCCAGACGCATCACTGCACCAGCACCAAACTGACGTTCTATTTGTGATACTGCTAGTTCAATGGCTTTGTCTTTATCTGATGATTTATTCTGAGCAGCACTCATGACTGGCCTCCCGTTTTCAATTTAAATATTTTCAATTCTTCATATATGGCACCCTGTTGCGTCAGCGTGCTTTTATACCACTTAATTTCATCTACTAAAAAACTGCTATCCCGAACCTCTGAAGATAAGAAGTCATGGATGAATGTACTTTTGCGTGAGATGGTTTTAACGCGGCCTATTGTAATATGTGGTTGAAACTTGCGATTATCAAGCTGATAACCTAGTTGTTTTAAATGATCATTCAGTTCGGGTATCAGAAGTCCCAGCGAATCATTATAGGGTGCTGATCCCACCCATAATACCCTGGGATCATTGGCGTGTGGAAATATACCTGTATCCAATGTTCCAAGCTCGAATGGCATATATTTGCCAATTAGTTCTGATAATCCCTTGGCCTGCTCTTCAATAACTTCAGAATCCGTATCCCCCAAGTAATTCAGAGTGATATGAATATTTTCAGGCTTAACCCAGTTAATTTTATCCTGCGGATTTATATACTGCGCGGGGAATTTGGACAGGTAGTCTCTTAACGATGCAGGTAATGGTATTGCCAGGAAAGTTCGGATGGGTGTCACGAAAGCTCTCCCATAATGAACAAGCGCATTAAATTTAAAGCCGTATGGGCACTCAGAGCTTTATTCATAATCCGTTCTGTACCAAACTGAAATCTGCGAATAACCTGATGGTCATTGTCAGCGACACCAATGTATACCGTTCCCACTGGTTTCTCCTCACTGCCCCCTGTGGGACCAGCAACTCCTGATACAGCGATGGCATAGTCTGACCCACTATTCTTTAGCGTTCCAGATAGCATTTCTGCTATCGTCTCTTCACTGACAGCACCGTGTTCAATCAGGGTCTCTTCACGAACATTCAACATGGACATTTTGGTTTCATTGGCATAGGTAACATATCCGGTCTTAAAATAGTCACTACTACCACTGTTATCTGTGATCAGACTGGCAATTAAGCCACCAGTACATGATTCTGCAGTTGCTACGGTTGCCTGCTTTGAAAGTAATGTATTCCCCATGACTGATGCCAGAGTGTCTTCATCTTTACCAAAAACATTCTTTGGTAACAAGCTTTGGATCCTGGAAAATATTTCATCCAATTTAGCCTGATTTTCACCGCCAAAAGCAGAGTTGAATGATGCCCGGATTGCCACAATGAAATGCTTTGGCAGGTAGGCAACTTTTAGCCCTTGATATTCATCCAGAATAGGTTTTGTCAGCTCATAGAGTGTGGATTCAGGTATTCCAGTACAATGAATATCAACATGCTCTGTAATCGCTCCTGTTAGCTTACTCAGTATTGGAACAATGTGTTCTGTGGTAATCGCTTTCATCTCACGTGGGACACCTGGCATGACAAATAAATGAGTCCCCTCATGAAAGAAATGCATTCCCTGCGCTGTTCCAACGGAATTATACAATAGTTCTGCATTCTCAGGATATTCGGCCTGAGATATATTGGATTCAGAAAACTTGAACCCTCTTTTGGCAAAGCGCTCTTTAAGTTTTTCCAGCAGGTCCGGATAGGTTGTTAAGCCGACACCAAAATATTCACATAGCGCAACTTTGGTGATATCATCGTGGGTAGGTCCTAGCCCCCCAGTAATGGTGACCACATCAGCTTCATTTAAGCTCCAATTCAGCGCTTTCTTGATATTCTCATTGATATCCCCAATGATCAGTTTCTTTGAAACAGCTATACCTAATAAACCCAGTTGTTGAGAGATAAATGCATTATTGGAATCAGTTGTTTTACCTGATAGTAGTTCATCACCTATGGAAATCGTGATCGCATTGAGCATGGTCATAGTATGGCAGCAGCCCCTTGAATCAGAAGAAATGCCAATATACCAGCCAGGACATCGTCCATCATTATGCCTAGTCCACCAGGTAGGTGCTGTACCTTATCGATCACCCATGGTTTCCATATATCAAAAATTCGGAATAGAATAAAAGCAGCCAGCCAAAAGCCCCAATGAGCAGGGATGGCTAGTACGGCAATCCACTGACCGACTAATTCATCGATTACAATTTCGCTGGGATCTTCAATCCCAATCGATTTTGCGACAATAGTGGAGGCCAAAGTTCCCAATACAGCGAGAACTATTATCAGGCC